>JAISAA010000006.1 GCA_031266955.1 Oscillospiraceae bacterium
TTATCGAAATCGCCCTCCGTGAGCCTGCCGAGGGTCGTGATGAGCATCCCGCGCGTCATACCCGTCAGTGGGGAGAAGTGTGCCGCGTCCACGCCTTTTATCAGGCCGTTCACGGCCACATATTTCACGTCCTCATAAAACCAGTCGAGGGGCGATAAGTCCGTGAAGCCGGCGAAGACATCTTCCCCGTCATCTGCTTTCGGCGTATCATAAGCGGCGACCGTCACTTTCTCCCCGGCGCCGTAGCGTCCGGAGCCGGAGCCGTTTACTACGGTCAGAGCATAGGTTCTCACTGTTCCGCCGGGCGGCGGGATCACAGGAGGCGGGCCGACGGGCGGCGGGTCGATGGACGGCGCGGCGGTGACGGTGACGCTCAGCGGCACCGCGACATACAGGTCGTCATCGCCGGAGCCTGTGCCGGAAACGGTCAGCACGTCCGCGTATGTATCGGCCTCAAGCCCGGGTTTTGGCTGTACGCTTATCGTTGCTGTAGCGTTTGCGTCAAGAGAATTTTCTGACAGACCGGAGCTTATCGTAAAGGCGGAGTTCTCGCCCTTGCCCAAAGCCGTCACAAGAGCCGTTACTTGCTCAATACCGTCGTTCTTAATGGTAAACGCCGCCGCGGCCGAGGCTTCCGCGTAGCCGACTGTCAGCGGGCCGAATTCTTTGTTTTCGGGGTCAACGGCGAGGCGCGCAGCCTTGGTAAAATTATGGCCGTTTTTACACAGTGTCCAACCAGGCGGGATAACAAATTCGGCGCCGCCCGGCGGTTCCCAATAAGGCGCGATAACGAATCTAGCGGCGGCGGGTATAATCACATCTCTATGGAGCGTAATAGTTTTGGCATTCACGTCTATCGTGAAATCATCACCGATAACGATAGAGGACGTTGTGCCTTCGTCCTGCGTATAGCCGCTTATTCGCGGCGTAAAGACGACCGCGTTTTCGCTGACGGTTACCTCCGTCTGGAAGGACGTTGTTGAGCCCAGGCCGTTTCCCCCGCCGCCGACCGCCAGTATCGTGCCGCCGGTAATGGTAACGGAGCCGCCGTCGATGTCGTCCGAGCCGATGATTTCATACCCGCTTCCGATATCTGCGCCCATACCGTAAGTTTTGGTATTGTCGTAGGAGGGGACGGTGGCAGGATTTCCGCCTGACGCTATGATAACGCCGCCGGAGATATTGATAGTACCGGCGGCGCCTTTGTAAGCTCCTCCGATACCCGCGCCGTAAGCTAAATTAGAGCTGGAGTAGACTGTGCTCGTTGCGTATATAAGACCGCCGGTAATGGTAATGACGCCGCCGTTGCCTATGGAGCCTCCGCCAATGCCTGCGGCAGCGTTGCTGCCTGCCGCTGTAATAACGCCGCCGGCAATGGTAATAACGCCGCCATTGCCACTGTATCCTCCGCCAATGCCCGCACCGAGTTGGTTGCTTTTTGCGGTGATATTGCCGCCGGTAATGATGATGGTACCGCCGTTGGTATATCCGCCGCCGCCTATGCCCGCACCGCCGCGTGCAGAAGCCGCTTCAATCTCACCGCCATTAATTGTGATCTGTTGGTTATTTTCACCCGCACGATTGGCGCTTCCGATAGCGGCGCTGTATTCATTCGCGTATGCGGTGACCTTGCCGCCGGTGATGGTGATAGTGCCGCCGTGCCCGCCGGTATAATCATCGCTCTGATTATGGCCGCCGCCGCCGCCGATGGCCGCGCCGCCGTTTTCCTGGTCGAAGTCTGTATTCGGGCTGTTATAGGCGCTCACCTTGCCGCCGTTTATTGTGATGACGCCGCCGTTACCGCCGGTCTCGGTTGAGTCTTGCGCTGCTCCGCCGCCGCCGATGCCCGCGCCGCTGCCGTCGGAGTCATAGCCGCCGTACGCCTCTATTGTGCCGCCGTTTATCGTGATGGCCCCGGCGCTCTTCGCCATAGGCGCGCCGATGCCCGCCCCGCGCGCTCCGCTGTGGTCGTTTTCGTCTTTGGGGGTCGCGCTGCCTTGGCCGCCGTAGGCTTTCAGCGTCCCGGTTTCCGCGCCGTCGCCGCCTATGCTGGTAATGGTAATCGACGCGCCATCTTCCACTTGCAGTCCCGCATATATACCGTTTGACTTGAGGATATTTTCGCCGGAAAGCGTGAGGTTCAGCGCGGACGTTCCGACATCGAACGCGCAGGCGTTCTCGGATCCGGACACGTCAATTTTGACGTTTTCGATGGTGATGTTGGCGGGGGCTTCGCTGTTTATTGCTATCCTGTCGTTCGTGGTGGTACCGTCGGTAATACCCGCTTTCATACCAATCGTCATGGCCTTTGCGGATTTGATAGTCAATACATTATCTGCATCTGCATAGGTGTAGTCCGTGCCGATTTGTAGATCGCCGTCGGTGGAGGCTACGGTGAAGTCGCCGGTCTCTGTCGGTATGTCCGCGTCCGCTTGTAACGCCAGAGTTGCCGAGAGCGCCAGGAGCACCGCGAGCGCAAACACGCCGAGCCTGTGTGAAAATCGTTTTCGTTTTATGATGCGCATATCGTTTTCCCTCAAATCGGCTGGAAGTAGGCGGCATTTTCACATAGTGAAAATGCCGCGGGGCATTGCGCTGTCAGGGGTTCCCTGACAGCGCATTTATATCAGTCATCTTGATTTGACATTTTAGAGCATTTTTTTCTGCGTGTCAACTATAAAATATAATGAGTAAGGGCGCGGCACGCCGCGTCCTTATATCCGCGCCATCATTTCGAGGTTCGAGGCGAAAATTTCAGTGTGCGGGAAATATTTATGAATTTTCTCAAAGCCGTTGAAATCGGCGCGCTTTTGAGTTACAATAAGCGTGAGAACTGATTGCGACAAGGAGTGAAATTCGTATGGCGACCGAGATTTTGACGAGTATCAGCAAGGACGAGAGGGAACGCGCGCTGTTCCGTTCCCGCCGGATGTGGCAAATGGATATGGAGCACGACCGCGCGGTGGAAAGGAAAGAAGCGCTTGTCTATGTGGCAAAGAACCTTCTTTCAATGGGCCTTTCAGTTGAGGATGTAGCTAAAGGTACCGGTCTTTCCCGTGCCGAGATCGAAGTGTTGCGGCAGCAACTTACCGCCAACTGAAAAACTGCACACTATCAGGGATTCGGATTTTTTCCGGCGAAAAAATTTTATGCCGCCTGCTATTTGCGGTCCTGGCGGCCTCAGTCGCCTTGATTCGATATTTCAGCGCATTCTTTTTCGGCTTGTCAGCTATAATATATCGGAGAGACGGGCTGCTTCAAGGGCGGCGGGAACGATCGGCTGGAGTGTGTATGACAGCACCGTCGTGCCCCGCCCGTTCTCACGGCGAAACGCGGCGGCGACGCGGCGCATTACCATATTCCCCGTCTCAAACGACGTGGCGGGGAGCATAACGAGATATTGATTCACGCTGTAGCGGGTGAACAGATCGCCGTGCCGCAGTGTCTGTATCACGGTTTCGCGGAGCCTGTCCATAGACTTGGCGAGCGTGCCCGGCTTAGGCTTTTTCCCCCGCGCGTCTGAGAGCGTTAGCAGGCATATATACACGACCTGCCCGCTTCGCGCGGCGGAGCGCGCCTCTAACCTGTATATCGTCCGAAAAGGCTCGTATTCGCAGTAAAAGCAGCCGGAATCCACAGAGTCCTCCCGGAGCCCGTCGATTATGACGCTCAGATTCGTCTCCGTTTTATTTGAGGATTTTACGACTTCCTTATACAGCTCGGTAAGCTCTCCGGAAAGATTCACTCCGAATTTATTGAAAAAGAGCGCCGATACGTAATCGTAATGCTCTAACGCCTGCTGCTGGCGCCCGTCGGCGATGAGCGCGCGGATCAGGGAGGAATGAAAATGCTCTTCATACGGGTCAACGTTGACGGCGCCGCGGCACAGTGGGACGACGTCGGAAGCGCGCCCGTGCTCTAAAAAATAGTCCGCGGCGCTGTTGACCGCCGTGATAAATTTTGAGCGGTAATAGCCGTCGAGCGGCACGACCCACGGGTCAAGTGCGTTTTTCGGCAAAAAACCGCCCTTGTACAGCGCGGCGGCCTCGGCGTAGAGCTGCGCGCGGCGCTCCCCGTCCTTCTTGGAGGCCTCCGCTTCCGAAAATGTTTTTTCAAATTCGTGGGCGTCCACATAGCAGGGCACGCACGGCGTCCAGGCGTAAGCCCCGCGCCTGTACGAAATGCACGAGGCGACGTTTGCTATCCCGAGCCCGGACAGCGCGGAGCGCAGCCGGTGCAGGATGGTTTTCAGCGTGTTCGCGGGATTTTCGATCTCGTCGTCCTGCCACAGCGCCTCTATGATCTCGCCCTGCGAAATTTCACGCCCCTGATGGGCTATCAGGTACGCCAGCATCGCGCGAAGGCGCTTTGAGCGGTTTATGGCGTCCGACACGTCGGCGCCCCTATATTTTATCGAAAATCCTCCGAACATACGAATCTCTAACACGCGCGTTCTCCTCCCGCCGCTATAAAGCGTTAAATAGTTTTATTTTAGTATAAAATTTGTCAGGTTCAAGAGCCTTGCCCTATAAATAAAGATAAAATTTTTATTGCCCGCAAAAAGAGTGGTTTTTATTGCCGAATGTAACCTCTGTGAAACCTGCGTCCGCTATACTATAACATCATATTATGTATATTGCAATAAAAAAAGCGCGGACGCGTTCGGCGCTTTACGCAAGGGAGGATAACAATGCCGCTGGCTCAGACAAAATTCGTGCCGTATGAGATGAAAACAAGCGTTATCAAGATATATTCCTATCGGGACTGCAATCACACCGGAGTCATAATAAACCCGCATTTCAAGGAAGAGGCGCGTTTTAACAGCACGGTGCAAATGCTGAAGCTTATCGACGAGCTTCAGGATTCGCTGAATTTCCCGCAGAAAAGTATGCTGACGCGAAGCTTTTCCGACTATCCGGAGCCGCGGGAGCCGAAGCCGGAGCCGCCGCGCGCGGGCGTATCCGGGGACGAAAAGCCAATTGCGAGCTTCAGCCTGAACATTCTTTTCAGACAGAACGCGAGCTGGCAGGGCAGCCTCGTCTGGATCGAAAAGGCGATGCAGTCGGAATTCCGCAGCGCGCTTGAAATGCTGTTCCTGATGGACGGGGTGCTTTCGGACGCTTCCTGACAGCGCTCGCGCCCTGTATTCATAACCCTGTATTCACGACCGGAAGGGGCTTTTTTGATTGCGGATGCGCCGAAAACCGAATCTGTTGCCGCGGCTGGCCCGCTGCGCGGATTGCATGATCTCCGCCGCCGAAGCGCCGCGCGGTGAATGGCTGAGCGCTTTTCCGGGCTTCGACGCGATACACGCGGAGCTCGGCTGCGGCAAGGGGCTTTTTATACGGGCTTCGGCAAAAGCTTTCCCGCGGACGCTTTTCGTCGGCATAGAGCGCGTCGCGGACGCGCTCGTCATCGCGGCGGAGCGCGTTACGGACTCAGAGCTCCGAAACGTCCGCTTGCTGCTCGAAGAAGCAGCTTGCCTGCCGTCCGTATTCGCGCCGGGCGAGCTTTCGCGCCTTTACATAAATTTCTGCGACCCGTGGCCCGGAAAAAAGCGCGCCAAGCGCCGCCTGACGTCGGACAGCTTCCTCGCGCTGTATAAAACCGTCCTCGCGCCGGGCGGGGATATACGTTTCAAAACGGATAATACGGCGCTCTTTGACTTCTCGATCGAGCGCTTTGAAGCCCTCGGCTTCGCGCTGTCGGATATAACGCGCGATCTGCACGGCGAAGACGGCGCGGGCGGCGTTATCATGACGGATTACGAGACAAAATTTCATTCACAGGGGGTAAAAATATGCGCCTGTACGGCGACTGTGCCGCGGGAATAACGCTCGCCGCGGCATCCGAGCTTTCTTTGGAGGCGACGTTTGAGTGCGGGCAGTGCTTCCGCTGGAACCGCGCCGGATCGCCGGCGCCGGACGGCGGCGTTGTTTATCAGGGCGTCGCGCTCGGCAGGGCGGCTCGGCTTACGCAGAACGGCGAAGGCATAACGATCGACGCGCCGGAGGCGGATATACCGCTGTGGCGGGAGTATTTTGACTTATCGCTCGACTATGCGGAAATACGCCGCGGGCTGTCGGCCGACGTACATATGCGCCGCGCCGCCGAGTTCGGCGCGGGAATACGGATACTGCGCCAGGACAAGTGGGAGGCTCTCGCGAGCTTCATAATCTCGCAGTGCAACAATATCCCGCGCATCAAAAAAATCGTCGAAACGCTCTGCGCGCTTTTCGGGGATGAGCTTTCGCCCGGAAGCTACGCATTCCCGCCGCCGGAGCGTATCGCCGGGCTCACGGAGGCCCAGCTCGCTCCGCTGCACTCGGGCTATCGGGCGCCGTATATCATAGAAGCGGCGCGCGCCGTGGCCTCCGGGGAGCTCCCGTTAGACGCGCTCGCGGAGCTTTCGGCGCGCGAGGCGGTGGCGGAGCTGAAAAAGCTGCCCGGCGTCGGGGAAAAGGTCGCGTCCTGCGCCGCGCTTTTCGGGCTGCACCTGCTCGACTGCTTTCCTGTGGACACTTGGATGAAAAAAGCGATCGCCGCGCATTACGGCGCGGAGCTTGACCCGGCGCGGTTTTCGCCTTACGCGGGAGTGGCGCAGCAGTATTTGTTTTATTACGAGAGAAGCGGAGGGAACTCCGGCGGTCATTGACCGGCGGTTATGAATACGGGCTCTTAGCTCTGTGAGCTCGGTCAGGCTAAGCCTCGCGCACCTTTTTTGAATCCGCGCTTGACAGCAAGTCAAAAACGCTGTATTATATCATACGTTCGCGCGTTTTGCGCGCGGACGTATGATATAACGTGCGTGAGCGCACGGGGCGCGCGCCGTAGGCGCGACGTGGATTGCGCCACGTTTCCCGCTGCCCGCAGGCACATTAAATTGAGAAAGAAGGTGGACATTATGAATATTCTGATGAAGTCACGCGCCGTTTTGTCCGCCGGAAAGTGTTCGCCGCAACGTCCTGATTAGCCCACGCACGGTCAGCGCGCGCCCTTTTGACGGAGTTTACGCCGCCTCTGATTTCATCAGAGGCGGTTTTTTGTTGCGTCGCAAAAGCGCAACGCAACTATCCCACAAATATAAAGGAGAATATATTATTGAACAGACTTCACTATTTTTTCACGCATATGGAAGAAAAAGACGCCCGAACCTATCGCCCAATGTATGACGGCGACATCGCCTACTACGTAGACGGAAAGATTGCGCCCGAGCACGACAACGACCCCACTTACTGGCACAACGATAACGAAATCAGCTTCACATTCGAGCTCACGCACAAGCTCGCCCCGGATAAGCCGAGCGTCACGATAGCGATACCCGCCGAAAAGCTTGGGATCGAGCGGTATACGCCGGCGGCGGCGGACTTCGCCCTGCGCTCGCTGAAAAAGCATATCAACGAGCTGAACGCGCCGCTGAGCTCGCGCCGCCCGGCCTACGAAACCGGACGGTATTACGCTTACGAGCCGGGCGGCGAGGTGCTGGTCCGCAACGCCGCGTACTTCGCCGAATGTGAGGGCAAAAGCTACTTAGGCCCAAAAGGAATTATGGCACAATTCCTTACGGGAGAGGACGCCCCGCGGCCCCGGATGTGCCTTTGCCTGCTATTGCAAGTCCAATTGCCGCGCGGGAAGCTTAAACGCGCGGAAGCGATGCTCGTGAGAGACCTGCCGAATATGATCGATAAATACCTCGCGTGGTTCGACGTTTACGCGCTCGGGCGCGCGCTTGCGCTTGAGGAAAAACAGGGCGCGATACGGGCGTGGCTGAAAAGCGGCGGGTGCTCCGCGTTTATCGCGAACGGCAGCATACTCGCGCGGGAGGGGGACACGGACTTGCCGATGAAGGGCGCGGTGCCGTTTATATCGCCCCCGGGCGACGAGATAGAAGTCGCGGGCGTGCGCGGGATGGGCTGGCGGCAGGGCGTGAGTGTTATAACCGGCGGCGGGTATTCCGGAAAATCGACTTTGCTGGACGCGCTTGCCGCCGGGATATACGACCACATAGAGGGCGACGGAAGAGAGCTCTGCGTCACTGACGATTCCGCGGTGACGATCGCCGCGGAAGACGGCCGCTGCGTGACAGGCGTGAATATCTCGCCGTTTCTGCAATGGCTGCCGGGCGGAGACCCTAAACGCTTTTCGACGTCAAGGGCGTCCGGCTCGACGTCTCAGGCCGCGAATATAATGGAGGCTGCGGACTGCGGCGCGAAGCTCTTGCTGATAGACGAAGACCGCAGCGCGACGAACTTTATGATCCGCGACGCCTTGATGCGCCGCCTGATAGAAAAAGAACCGCTGACGCCGTTCACGGACCGCGCCGGCGAGCTGTTCGCGGCGCTCGGCGTGTCCTCCACGCTTGTCATCGGCGGCAGCGGAGAGTATTTATCCGTCGCGGACCGCGTTTATATGATGGACGAGTTCACGCTGCGCGACGTGACGGACCGCGCGCGGGAGTTATCATCGCCGCGCGCGGCGGACAGCTTCCCCGCGCCGGCGGACTGGGACAATCGCCGCGCGCTGCGACGGGAAGGCTTTTCGCCGATCCCGCGCGGCGGGTCGGGCGAGCGCCTGGAAGTGACGGACTCCGGCTTTGTCATAATAGGCGATGAGTTCATTGACACGCGCGCGCTGGGCGACTTGGCGTCCCCGGCGCAGATAGACGCGCTGGCGTTTATGCTGCTGTGGCTCGAACGCCGCGGCTTGCCGAAGAACGGAGATCGATCTCCGGATTTAGATAAGCTGTACGCGCAAATAAACAGAGACGGCCTCGAGAGCGTGTACACGAACTTTTTTACGACCTGCAACCGCTTTCTCGCCCTGCCCCGCCGGTTTGAGCTGACGGCGGCGGTGAGCCGGATGCGCGGCGCGCCGCCGCCCGCATAAGCGGGCGCACGGGAACCGCGTAGGGGCACGGCATGCCGTGCCCCTACTACTCCAAAACATCAAAAAGTATACAAATCAAGCAAGATGTGGTAAACTGCCAGCACAAAGCAAAAAGGAAGGCGGGATACCAGATGGAAAGCAACGCGATTATGCTCAGCGAAGAGCAAAGGGAAGAACTCGAAAAATTCTCAAAAAGCGGGATCCACAGCGCAATGCAAA
>JAISAA010000332.1 GCA_031266955.1 Oscillospiraceae bacterium
ATTTTTTTCCGTTCTCGTCCGCATCGCCGTTTAAGTCGCCTGCTGAAAACAAAATTGTGGGAACGTCGTTACGGTAATAGATATTGGAGAAAATGGCGGCGGCATGATAATCGAGATAAGCCGAAGTCAAGGCTGACGAGATATACCCCACGGCTCCGGGGCCTGTGTTGTTAGGATTGTAGTTGCTCAGTTCAAAAGCGCGTGAGATGCCACCAAAATTGAATACGTTGGTGATTTCATAGACCCCTTCATATTCCGCCCAGCTTATTATTTGGTCATGTCTGCCGCCGAATAGTCCGCCAAGTCCGCCACTCCCATTTAGTGTCGCGGTATTTGTTAGTTTAATCTCTCCGGCGTTATAGCAGTCCGAAACGACAAGCAGTTCTCGGGACGCCGGAATTGTTGCCGGCAGGCAAAACAAGGCGCCGGCTTGATTATTGGCCCAGATAGCGCCGAGGTTCACGCAATAGCGCATCTCGCCCAAGAAGGCGCCGCATATGCCGCCCATTTGAGCGCCGCCGCCTTTTTCAGTATTATAAGTAGCGCTACTGGCATTGACAGTGGTGTCTATATCCGCTTTATTGACGCAGTAAAGAATTTTGCCCGGCACGACCTCACCGTCAATCGTCTTGGTTCCGCTCCACGCCGCGATTCCGCCCGTGAAATCGGAGTTGAGGCGTCCCGCTTTGATGTTTCCATCAACAGTTACGCGCTCAATCGTGCCGTAATTTTTAACCGCCACGCCCCCAATAAAAGAGTATCCCTGAAATTGGACTTCAAGGTTGAGATTTCTGACTATGCCGTTTGTATCGATGGTATGAAACAGCGCAATGCCGGATCCCGCCCATGTAGTTTCATTTGTTCGATTTTCGGACAATGTAAGCGTGTGACCGCCTCCGTCGAAAGTTCCGGCATACGGAGTCAAGCTGTCAGCGGCGCTTGTGGTCGAGTAATTGCTGGATTTCCTTTCTGTTCCGCCTATAATATCCCATTCTTCAACCTCTATGTCGCTTGTAAGAATGGCGCATAAATCCATCTCGCCGCCCGCGACGCGGGTGGCGAACGCCAGCAACTCAGCTTCCGTGCCTATTTGCAGGGGCGAGCCGGGCGTGCCATCGCCTGTTTGCGGAGTGTCTGCGACGGCGGCAGTAACAAGCGACAGAGACATAAAAGCGGCGAGAACCACCGCCAGAAGTTTTTTCAAGAAAGCCACCTCAGTTTTTCAGTCGTTATTCTTCTTTTTACCGGAGGCGCGCCGCGAGAAAACTCGCGGCGCGCCTGAACGATAGCCTTGATTCAGGGAATTTGCAAATACGCCTGTTCCCAAAATATTGAGATGTCGTCGGGGATGGGATCGGGAGAAGGATCAGGCCCGACGTAGAAGATGTTTCCCTCAACTTGGCATAGAAAATACACCGGGTCGCCAATCGGGTCGGGCAAAGCATAACCGCCCCAAATTTTCGCTTCGCCGCCGCGCAGCAGATTGCCAGTCCACTCTTGATTTTGATCATCCCACACACTTATAGTGGATAATTGAAATACCCACCATGCGTTGGCTTCGTCGTCGTAGTCAACTCCGCCGAAATACTGCGGGTGTGTGGAGATGACATAATTTGAGCCTTCGCGCACGAATTCCTGAATGGTGTTAGGCCCGAGTTCGAATTCTTCTGTCTCTCCGTCGATTACCAAGTCCACATAAAATGGTGCAGAAAACGTGTCGTCCGGCCACCAAAGATTGGCGCCCGGTGGAACTCCGATGCCGTTTGCGCTCGCCGAGAGCGCGAAGAGACTCACCGCCATTACGACGGCGAGGGCGAGGGATATTACCCTCTTGTTAACATAGCGTTTCATAAAACACTCCTTTTCTTTAATACCGGCAGTAGACTGCCGGTTGCCGGATACGCCGGCACGTTTTTTATGGCGTCAAAAGGACGCCTGTCCGTTTTTGCCGCGTTTCGGATACGCAAGTCCGTCTCGCGGCGGGGGCTTGGCGTCTGCGTGAACGTCAAGTCTCCGAATATCACCACGCCGCAAGGGTTGTCCCTATTGGCGCGATAACCTGGATGATGGGGCGCGGAGGATTCCGCGCCGGTTGCCGCTGTTTTAACGCGCGGGCGAACTGTGTTCGCCCGTTGCGTTGGGACGGGGAATTCGCGGGACGAGTGCCATCGTCCCCTACGTTTTCCGGGTTAGTCAGACTAACTTTCGGCGTATAAAAAACTCCCGCGCGGCGTTAAGCGGCGGATTTGCGGTTTGCCGGAGAGAACTTTTTTGACGGCATACCGCTCTATTGGATTATCAAGGTTCGCTGACGTCAATCGGAACGCGTTCCCCTCGCCGTTCATTTGCCGCAATGTGTATATACTGCTTACTCTGCGGCAAATGAACGGCGAGGGCGGCGTATACGCCGCCCTTACGCGGCATTTATCGCCTGATGTGGTTCCGTTGAGCTCGGTTAGATTTACTAAACGTAGTATAGCACAGGAAATTTTGGTTGTCAAGGCTTTTTTTAACTTTTTTTCTTCGATTTTTCAAGTTCGTCCATTATAACAAAAATTTGGAATAAATACGGTATTTATTGGGCGATATATCTATCCGTAGGGGGCGATGGCAATCGCCCCGTTCCCTGTGATCGCTCTGCGTCGCCCAAATGGGCGGAACCGAAACCGCGGCCGAAACCGGGGAACGCGGGCGAGGGTGTCGGAAAATTGAATCCGGAACATAAGGGACGGCGGGACGGGCAAGCCACGTCCCCTACGCGCGAACGACCCACGGGCCCCGTAGGGGACGGGCTTGCCCGTCCCGCCGTCCTATATTCAGCCGGCTCTTGACGCCCTGTATCATATATGATACAATAGGGGCGCGGAGGGAGTTATGGATAAAAAATGGACTGTATCCTGCTTCGCGGTTTCCTGAAAAAAGGGAATAAGACGCCGCCGCAAGAGCTTGAAACAGCATTACGATATATGAAAGACTATTTCAGGAGGTTTTCCGACAATGAAGCATGAAGACGTAAAACGTGAGATATTTAAGAGCAGCCCCGACGTTGAGGCGGAGTATGAAGCCCTGCGTCCCCACTATGATGTTGTCGCGCAAATCATCAAAGCGCGCGGAGAGCAGGGCTTGACTCAGGGAGAGCTTGCGGAGCGCACGGGTATCGCGCGGTGCAACATCAGCCGTCTGGAGGGCGGGACGTATAATCCGTCGCTCGGCTTCCTTATGCGTGTCGCGCGCGGTCTCGGCAAGGAAGTCCATATTGAATTTCGGGACCCGCAGGTACGTTAAATCACACGCCCGCGCTATCGCACCAATGCAAAACGCAGCATTTATCGCACATCGCGCGGCGCGCCGTACACACGGCGCGCCCGTGCAGAACAAGCCGGTGACAAAAATCAGATGAGCGCTCCGGCGGCAAAAGCTCGCGGAGGCTCCGCTCCACCTTCGCCGGGTCCTTGGAATCGGCAAGCCCCATCCTGTTGCTGAGCCTGATGCAATGCGTGTCGGCCACAACCGCCGGTTTGCCGAAAACGTCGCCTAAGATCAAGTTCGCTATCTTCCGCCCCACGCCTGGTATTTTCAGCAAGCTTTCCATATCGCCCGGGACCTCTCCGCCGAAGTCTTTCAGCAGCATCCGGGCGGCGGCTGTCAAGTCGCGCGCTTTTATTCTGAAAAAACCGCAGGAGCGTATGTATTCCTCTACCTCGCGGTCATCCGCGTCGGCGAACGCGCTCAGCGTCGGGAAGCGCGCGAACAGCGCGGGCGTAACTTTATTGACGCGCGCGTCCGTGCATTGGGCGGCGAGGCGCGTCGCGAAAAGCAGCTCATACGGCTTTTCGTATTGGAGCGAGCAGACAGCGCCCGGATATTCGTTCTCTAAGGCGTCCAATATATTTTTTACTTTTTCAGATAATGTCATAAAAATTACGGGCCTACGGCTCGGTCGCCGTCCGGTGACTCCCCTCTTTAATATAATATAATAAAAATTACGGGCTTACAGCCCGGCCGCCGTTCCGGCGACTTATAATAATGCTTCAGGCGGTTTGGGCGCGGCGGCGACGGTTTTATAGTCCGTGTAGATAACCATTCCCGGCTTTGCGCCCGGCGTTTTTTTTACATACCGCGCCAGGCACCAATCGACGGCGGCGCGCCCCTCTCCCCTCGCCTCGGAGAAATACGCGGCGAGCGACGCGGCGGCGGCGACGTCCGCGTCCTCAGGCGGCGCCCCCCCGGTGCGGAGTATCACGTGCGAGCCGTGGCGCGCTTTTACGTGGAGCCACACATCGGTTTTGAACGCCGCGCGGAACGTAAGCTCGTCGTTTTGAGTGTTGCTGCGGCCTATTAGTATCTCGCGGCCGCTTGGCGCCGTATACCGCCGGGGCGCGTATGGCTTTTGTTTTTGCTTCGATTTGGCTTTTTCGGGCTTTACATATCCGGTCTGGGCAAGCTCTCTCCTGATTTCCTCAAGCTCCCGTTCTCCGGAGGCGAGATCGAGCTCTGACAGCACGCTTTCGAGGTATTCGGTCTCCCGCTCGCCGAGCTCGATGCGCTCTGACAATATCTTTTCGGCTGTTTTAAGCTTGGCGTAGTCCTTGTAATATTTCGCGGCATTTGCCTGCGGGGCTCGGCGCGGGTCAAGCTTAATTTCGCGAACTGCGCCGGATTCTGAAAACAGGTCTTCCGCTCTGAGTATTTCATCGCCGGGCTTGACAAGGTGTAAATTCGCCATTATCAGGTCTCCGCACTCGCGCAGATACTCTCTTTTCCCGGCGCCAAGCAGCTCCTCGCGCTGTGCCGACACGCGGCGCTGCGCCCTGTCACGCGCGTTTTTCACAGCGCGGGTCATCGCCGCGCCGCGCGTTTTGGCGCGCGCCGAGGCCGCGCGTTCCGTGAAAAAGCGCTCTGACAGCGCGGAAAAGCCGTCCTCTCTCGACGCCGTCATCAACTCGCCGTATTGTTTTATCTCCGTGAACGAAAAATCGCGCGGGACGCCGTCCTCCCCGGTCAGAATATACGGCGCGGCGGCGCCGTTTTGCGAGCTTTCTATCAGCTCCGCGGCGCGTTCGGCGAGCGCCGCGCCATCGTCTTTCGCCGCTGCGACCGTCGCGTCGGCTGACCCATACGCCCGGAACGCAAGCTCTCGGCAGATAAGCGGAGAGAGCGCCGAGAAGGTTTTATTCAGCCATTTTTCAATAGGCGCCTCGCCCGGCGCGTCCGCGAACGCGCGGACCCAGTCGTCTTTACTGAGGCCGATCGGGTCTATCTTCTCCTGCGGCGCCGGCGGGCGGTATAAAAGGCCGGGCAGGACGGGGCGGCGGGGCGCCGTCTCGGCGTCAACTCGGCGCAGCGCGTCGATAATTATTCCGTCTGACGCAATCAGGATCATATTCGCGCCGCGGCCCATAAGCTCGGCGGCGAGCGTTTTTTCCTCCGGCTCCCCCATCGCATCAAGGCACGAAAACTTAAAAATTACGACGCGTTCCCCGCGCGGCTGCATCACGGCTGATATACGCGCTCCGGATAAATGCTTGCGCAGCAGCATACAGAACATCGGCGGGGCGGCGGGGTTTTCGTACTCTGAATTTGTGAAATGAACGCGCGCGTCGGCGGCGCCCGCGGATATGAGCAGATTCCTCTTGCTTTTTCCGCGCAGCACAAGTATTATTTCGTCGCGCTCCGGCATCCGTATTTTTTCGACGCGCGCGCCGATAAGCTCCGGTTCCAACTCTCTCAGCGCCGCCGAGAGGAATAAGGCGTCAAGTGGCATTACGATTCAATCCTCCGTATCGGGCGCCGTCGCCGCCTCAAAAAGTTCTTTTACGCGCGCGGTCTCGCCTTTCAGATATAAATATCCGAAAAGCGCCTCTATCGCCGTGGCGAGATGATATTCCTCAAAGCTCGCGCCGCGCGGAACGGCGCGCACGCGCGCATTGCGGCCCCGGCGAAGAACCGCCTGTTCGTCTTCTTTCAGAAGACTGATAATACGGCGCGCGAAGCGCGCCTGCGCGGGGGCTTGGACGATAGATACGGTGGCGGTGTGCAGGGACTCGGCGGTGCGTTTGCCGGTTTTGCAGACGGCTGTGCGCGCTAAAAGCTCGTACACCGCGTCGCCGATGTAGGCGAGGGCGAGAGCGGACATATTTTGCAGATCGCTTTCGGGCAGTATCGCGTTGTTATCTTGCATCGGTATCCTCTCCTGTTTCGGCCAAAGCCGCCCCGGGGCGGCCGGGCGCAGCCCGTAATTTTAATTTAATCGGCGAGTCCGGCTCAATCGGACTCGCTGATCGCCACGTTGAAGACGTTGCCTGTTATGAGTATCACGGCGCACGTGTACATCCAGGTCATCAGTATGATAACGGACGCGAGCGAGCCGTAAACTATCGCGTATTTCGCGGACGCGCTTATCATACGCGAGAACGCCGCGCTTACGGCGACGATGAGCGCGGACGCGGCGAGCGCGCCGGGCAAGCGTCTTGTGCGCCTCGAGTTTCCCGCGGCTTTCGGCGCTGTGATCTTATATATCCCGTAAATGATCGTGAACATGATCAGAAACAGCAGCAGAAAACGTATCCACAGCCACGCCGACGTCACCTCGCCGAGCGGCGGATATTGCTTCAGAAGCCCGATGAACCACTCCCCCGTCACGATGACAAGCCCTGCGGCGTACAGCGCCGCGAGAAAGACGAGGGACATTATGAGGCTCACGCAATGCCCCAGCAACCCGGAAAAGCGTCTTTCGCCCTGAATACCGTTCATTATGCCGATAATGGTGCGGAACGCCGCCGCGGAGGACGTCAGCATAACGCCGAGCCCGACGGCGAGCATAATAACGTTCATATTGCCGCTGACATAGCTTAAAAAGTCGCTGATAATTTCTATCGCCGCCGCCGGGATTATATCCTCCCAGACGGCAAACAGCTCGTTTTCCGTGATATCAAGGCTTCCGAGAATGGCCGTCCCGCACAGCAAAAGCGGGAACAGCGATATCGTGACGACATAGGAAAGCGCCGCCGCGGAGCGCGTAACGTGCTCCCTGACAAAGATTTTCGCCATATTATGCGCGACGCGCGCCGGGCGCGTCTGCAAAAACTTTTTGTCTTTCATTTCAGTCCCATAGCATTCTATGCAAACTCAATTTCATTAAATAACGGCGTTTATACAAATCTGTCCGGCGCCCGCAGAATGGACGCCGGACGTTTATGCTTATGCGCGATGACGCTTTGCTATTTCGATCCGAAAATCTTCAGTATCTCGTCAAACGGGTCTTTTTCCGGCTCGATTTCAGGCGCGGGCGGCGGGGGCGGCGTCTCCGCGGGGGGCTGCTTTGCGGCGGAGAAGGATGAGGACGGGGACGTCGCGAAGGGTCTTGCCGTCTCGGTGCTGAGAGAGGCGCGTCCGGGCGTCTCGGACGGCTTGGACGACGCGGAGCGCGCGGACGGCGTCGGGTCGGCGGGTTTTATCGGAGCGTCGCCGAACTTCGTGGCGATGATCGCGACGCGGAGCGTATCGTCCATAGACTCATCGAAGCTCGCGCCGATGATAATATTGGCGTCGGGATTGG
>JAISAA010000224.1 GCA_031266955.1 Oscillospiraceae bacterium
TCTCGGCGTCAGGGTCATACGGCGCGTCGCCGGCTTTAATATTGCTCCCGCCGAGCAGCGAGCTGCCGAGGCTTTTTAGCTTACTGCCGACGAAGCTCAGTATCTGTTGCGCCGTAGTATGCGTATCTTCGATCTTGCCGCTCGTCGATTTGGTGTAATCCAGTACAGCTACCTCGCCGCCGTTATATCTCGCCACGAGGATCGTACCGTCAGAGCCGAGATTGCCGGCAAGCTGCGTTATGCCGTCAGTTGGAATTCCGTTCATATACAATGCCGTTTTATAGTTTTGCAGCTCCCCGCCGCCGCTCAGCAGCGCGAAATAGTCGTCCGTCCCGTTTATTGAGTTTTTAGACGAGAGCACGACTCCGTCGTAGACCGCGCCCTGCTCCGGCGCGACGGAATAGAGCGTATTCCCGAGGGCAAACACTCTTGTATCCACCTTTGCATTGCCGATGAGCGTAAAGCTGTGGAACACCTGAAGCTCGGTCGTACTGGCGCCGCGAGTCACCGTATACTGCCAGAACGGGACAGACTGCGCGGCCTTTGAAAGCGCCGTGCCGATTTTTGTGCCGGAGTCAACGTCGCCTCCGGTGATGACGTATACCGTCCCGTCCGCGCACAAAGCCTTGCCCTGCCAGAGATGTACCACTTCATTGCTGGAGGTGATGCCGCTGACCGTGCCCGGGTCGGCAGCCGGGCCGTTTCCGTTGCCGTATTTCACGGTACCGTCAGCTTGGATGTAGTACCAGTAGTTTTTACTTGCGTCGCCGTTGCCAGTCCCGAAGGTCATAACCGAGCGCGCCAAACCTTTGGCCTCATAGTCCGCGCTTTCCCCGGATATGCTCACCGTTAATTTAGTCGTGAAGTCATAGTTTTCGAGCGTGACGACTCCGTTATCGTCGAGCGTGTACTCCGTGCTGTTGACGGTGACTTTCGTACTCGTGGTTCCGCCCGGGACCTCTATGTTTACCGTGCTGACGCCGGAGGCGTAGACCGCCGCCTGCGCCGGGTTTGAGGCGGCGGGCAGCGGTATGCCCGCCGCCACGTTACCATCCGCATCTTTATAGCCGGCGTAATGTTGTATTTTGGAATCGCCCATAGCCGTGTCGTAATACATCGTGTACGGCATAAATTTGTTGCCGGTCGCGCTAAGATTATCGAAGCTCCAGTATCTTGCGGCGCTTTCAAAGCCCGCCGTGTTTGTGTAGAAGTCTTTTTTGGCGAAGTCGTCCGCCTCGACCAGCTCTCCGTGCTCCGGAATCACGGAGGTGGCCGCCTTCAGCGCGTCCGCGGAAGCTTTTATCCCCGCCGCCGTTTGCCCGCTGACGAGGGACTGATCCCAGATATACACCTTCGCGTCGCCCGCACTGCCGTTTGAGGCGTTATTGTTAAACCACAGCGAGACCTTATTCCCCGTGCCGTACACATTCGCCGCGACAAGCACGTTGCTGATATTTGCCGCGGTCGGCCCGACGCTCGCGCTGTTGTACAGCCCGAGTATGCCGCCGACGCGGTCACTTCCCGTCGCCTTGCCCGCGAAGTACGAGGTGGTCAAGCTTTGCGCGAGAGCGGTGGAGCCGCCGGTCTCGACGAGCCCTATAAGCCCGCCCACAGCTTCGCCCGGCGCGGATACCGTCGCGCCGCAGGCTATATCCGTCAGGCTGTAGGCGAACGCGCGCCCGACTGCGCCGCCCGCGTTGGAAAGCTGCCTGCCGTTGCCGCCGGAGTATGAGCGCGTCGCCGTCACAGTCACGTCCTCGGCGATGAACGCCTGCGACGCGTGTAAGCCGCCCTCCGTAAATCCGCTTCCGTACAGACCGCCCACGTTGAACATCCCCGTAACGGCTGTGTTGCGCACCGTTACGCCTCTGAGCCCGTAATTAGTTTTGTCGCCGTACATCCCGATCCCGGCCACGCCTCCGGCGGCGATGTTCCCGTACTTTTCCGCCAAGTCCGACAGCGGCCAGCCGCTTCGCTCGGTCAGCGTGTTCCCCGTGACCGTGCAGTTTACGACCTCCAGATCGTAAACATTAGTCGATCCGAGATACCCGCAGTACGCGCCCACCAGAAAGCCGCCGGACACCTTCACGTTGTCGACAAGGACGTTTTTGATCTGATTGCCCCAGCCGGACGAATACATCATAACACCGCCCGCTTCATATCTGCCGCTCGTCCAGGAATCGTTCAGCGTGCTTTTGACCGTGGAGTCGCTCACCGTAATATTTTCGCTGTAGCCGGTGACGTACTGCATCAGGCCGGCGACGCCGTACATAGCCTCCACGTTCAGGTTTTTCGCCTCCATACTGACTATGCTCTTGTATACCGCGGCGCCGCAGAAGCCCCCGACTACGTGGTAGCCCTTGACGGTCACATTATCCAAGGCCGCGGTCTGCGTCATCGGCGCGCCGAAATTGTTCATACCGCCGATTATCCCGCCCACGTAATAGTGGTACCGGATGGCCGACATATCCACGGTGACGTTCTTCGCTTCAATGTTGTAAAACCCTCGGTCGAGCACGGCGCACAGCGCGCCGGTGTAGAAATGGGCGTTCCCGTCGTCGCTCCCGGTCGCGGTCAGCCTGACGTCGTCGAGCTTGACGTTCTCCGCCGTATCAGTAATATTGCTGATAAAGCCGGACTTTTCGGCGCTTTTCGCGTTGACCATGATGTATACCTTCGACAATTCACAGTCCAGAATATTCGGCGCGGTGATGATCGCGCCGGTGACGCCGCGCTCGATCGTCGTACTGCTGAAATCAAACTGCATATCGTTGAAGCTCAGCCCTTTGACCGGCTGTAATATCGTCTCGATCCACGGCGTCCCCGCGGAGCCCCCGGCGTAGCGAAGCCCTTTGAACCCGGTCGCGGCGCTGACATTTTCGTCGCTTTCAAGCCGTCCTATTTTCAATCCGTTGTACTGCGTCGCGCCGTTGCCGATACTGCTGAAATCCACCTCGCCGGCTATGCGGAAGTTCTCGGACGTTTTACCGTGGTTTTGTATAACTTGATTCCATTCGCTAAGATTATTTATTGTCCAGTAGTTGGGTTGTCCGTAGTCCACCTGCGCGGAGAGGGTGTCGCTGCCTATCGTCACCGTCAGGCGGTATTTGTCCAACGCTTTATCGAATTTGTTTGTCGTTATCGTAAACACCGTCGTGCCGTCGATGCCGGAACCGATCAAGTATGTTGCGGCGCCGCTTTTCACGTTCGAGGCGTCAAATTCCATTCCGTCAAGCTCAATGTTGTTCGGGAGGAGTGTTCCGTTATCGTCGGTCGAAAGAAGCGCTATTATATCCGCGGAGGCGCGCTCAGGGTGCGAGATGATCGCGCTCAGGCTGTACTTGTTGTCCTTATACTCCGCGCCGTTGATGAGCAGCGTCATCGCGCCGCCCTGTCCGGGCAGCGGGATATCCGTTTGGCCCCAGACCTCTCCCGAGCCGTCGGCGGTGCGAACATGGGGGAAGCTCGGCAGGAGTCCCTGCCCCGTCTGGGCGAGCGGGGCGTAATTCCAGTTGCCGCCCGTTTGGATCTTATTCAGCCAAATGTCCTGCCGGGCGAGCTGCCCTCCCGTAAGCAGGCCCTTTACCCCGTCGGCGTCGGTCCCGGCCATCTGGTTTACGATCTGCCCGTTATACGCGTAGCTGTT
>JAISAA010000252.1 GCA_031266955.1 Oscillospiraceae bacterium
GTGACCGCTAAATACGGCGGATTGAGAAACAGCAGATGGAACGCGTCGCGGCTCATATGGCTGCGAAAGTAATCGCCGAACGCGACGCGGTGCAGCTCCGTCTGCGCTTTTTCCGCGCGCGCTTCGTCGAGCTCCGCGCCGTAGGTCATACAGTTGTTTCCGACAGCGAGCTTCTTCAGCGCGCGGCCTTCGCCGCAGCACGGGTCGAGCAGATTTGTGACGACGCCGTCCGGGAACGAGATACCGCGCAGGATGTGCTCTAAATTGGCTTCGTCCGTCGGATAGTAGCCCATACGCACATAGCCCATCATACGCCCGATGACGGCGGCACTCACGGTTTCGCGAGACGGCAAAGACTCGGCAAAGGCGGTTACGGCTTTCCGGAACGGTGTGTAATCGCGCGTCAGCGGATTGAACGTATTAAGGCTTGACGCGAGCTTGCCCGCGGCGGTCGCCGCGGCGGGCTCTCCGAGCTCAAGCAGGCAGAGCCGGGCTTCGTTTACGCGGTTTTGGATCTCGTTCAGCGCGTTTTGGAGCGCGGAGTGTATATCGCGCGCGTATTCTTTGTCTGAGCTCAGATATTTATATAGCTCCGCGCGCCGCGCCGATGCCTGCTCCGCGAGATAGATGAGCTCGTTTTTTATGCTTCCGAGGGTTTCGAGGGCGTATAGCTTTGTGTCTTCCGTCATTCGCCGAGATCCTCCGGCGGGCGCGCCGCTTCAGACGACGCGTTCGGCGTATCGGAGTTTTCGGACGGCTTTGCGTTTTCGGGCTGTTTTGTGTTTTCGGATCGTTTGCCGGCGTCGCCTCTGAGACTGATACATACGCCGAGCACGATGCCGATCAGCAGAAAAACTATGTTTGTCATAAGGCTTCCTTTCTGTCGGCGTATTTGCCGTGATTGAGTTCGTAAATGATTTTCAGTATCGTTTCATTGTCGCGCCACTTGGCTTGCAGCACTGTTCTGTTCGGGCCGTATCCGACGAACACTGTCGCGTCGCCATCCGACACCTGCAAGAGCGCGTCGCGCCGCTGCGCGCAGACGACGGCGAGATTTCCGAGTTGTTTCATGTTCTCTGCCTCTACGCCGCCGTCGCCGCGGGGAATATATCCTCCGGCGGCACCGGGTTCGGCTCTAAACGCCAGGTACCGCCGTATTCGCGTTCCATCGCGTACAGCGCGCGCAGGCGCAGAAACGCGGGGTCGTCGAGCAAGCGGTCATAATTGATTACGCGTGCTTCGCTGTCCGCGTCGGGTTCGGAGCTCTCTTTGTCAGGTTCGCCGCCGGAAGCATTGAGTTCCTCAGTATCAATATCGAAAAACTCCGCACCGGACTCGGCGCTTTCGGCTTCGCTGTACGCTTGGCGGTGCTCATACTCCTGAGCGTATTCAAAGCTCCCGGCGCTTTCGGCTTCGCTGTACGCTTGGCGGCGCTCATACTCCGGAGCGTATTCAAAGCTCTCGGCACTTTTGACGTAAACGGCCTTGAAATCGTTACCGAGCCGCATAACTCCTGCTGTGACGTTTTTCGAGCATAAGCGCCGGGCGTTGAGCGCGTCCGCGCGGACGTTTTCGCATCGGACGGTCTCCGCCGTGATCGTTCCGGCGTCTACGGTACCGCGTCCCGTGACGCGCCTTGCCATGAGCTCGCCTGTAATTGTGAGCTCGCCGTTTACGATAAGATTTTCGCAGACGAGAGAGCCCGCGAGCCAAGTGTGGTTTTTCGGTATGCGTATCGTGTTTCGCATAATTTGCTCCTTTACATATATTTTTTTCTTACGCGGCTTTTCGCCGCGTTTTCCGCGTCTCGGCTTTCACGTTGACCGTGCGCGTTGAAAACACGGCGCGCAGGGCGCGGCATTCTCCGCAGACGACGATGTTGTACAGAATGTCCACGACGACCGCCGCCGCCGTGACGTTAGCGGATATGCTCTGCGGCGCCGAAACGGACGCTTCCGCGCAGGACAGCTCCGACGGGAATTTATCGTCGTCCGATAAAATATCCGGATAGAGCGAGCCTATGGGTTTTGAGAGCGTTTTGCCGTTTCTGCGAATGCCGCACGCCACCTGACCGGAAAACTCTCCGTTGCCGGAGTCGATATATATCAGATCCTTTGACGTTCTGAATATCTCGTCGCAGAGCTTGCGGGAGCTGTTGTTGTCCACCGCGCCGATGAGTATCACAGTTTCGGGAGTTCCGCCATGGTACGGATTTTTCTCCGGCGTGACGAGCTCTCTCAAACGCCCGGGCGTTTCGATGAAGTCCGGGATGAATTCCGCTTTCATTTTGAACGCCGAGGCGTACCGCGTCGCTATCGCGCGGGCTTTGTTCACGCCGACGTCCGCGAACGAGAAGTTTTGGCGGACGAGGTTCTTTTCCTCTACGACGTCGCCGTCGGCTATGACGACGCGCGTCTTTCTGCCCGACGCGTACAGCAGACGGTACAGATGCGGCGCTATGTGCGCGCCCGTTCCGCCCGCGCCGAGCATTACGATTTTTACGGAGCTCTTTGTATCGAATCTCATATCTCCAAGCCTCCCGTCTCGCCACCTGTTGTGACGCGCGCGTTCCAGCTTTCCGGATACGCTTTGCCGATAGGCTCGAACACCGTCAGCGGGTCAAGCTCCGAAAAACTGCCGCCGCTCGATATCCTTACGGATATTTCCGGTATGAAGCGGTCGAGGCTTCCAAACACGGCGTATACCCGCGTCGCTTTTTCATCCGCGTCATCTACAGCCGAGAAGCGCGCGGGCATCGTATTGTGAGAATGAACGTCGATATAGTGCAGATAGCGGCTGTGCAGACGCGGCAGCTCAGCCGCCGCGCTGCCGTGCGATACGGTCTGCGGCGGAACGAATGTACAAAAAGCTTCCCGTTCTTTATCCCACAGGATATTTACGATGGCCTCGAGGCCGCCGCCGTTTACGAGAGAGCGGAAGAAGCCGATGATCTCGAGCGTCAGCTCACGCGGTACGAGGGGCAGGGCGGGGATAAACCCCGCCTTGACCTCCTGTATGCCGCGGCACGACGCCGGAGCAATAAATGTGCCGAGCTCCGTGCGGCGCATTTCGTAAAAACGCCCGTCGCTCGACGGCATCAGGCTGATGACCTTGTCCGAGCGCAGCGCGTCGTCGAGGCTGCCGAACACGCCCTTGTACGCCGGCAGGTCGCCCTTGCTCTGGGCCGTGACGCGCGGCTTTACGACGCAGCGCGGCGATTTGTCCTT
>JAISAA010000034.1 GCA_031266955.1 Oscillospiraceae bacterium
TTTATGTTTCTCGTTATGCTCGTGTCCATCCTTGTGTTTTCGGTGGTGCAGTGGAGCGGCGTGCTTACGCGGATGGCGCTTAGAATACTGCTGCTGCCCGTCGTCGTCGGCATAAGCTACGAGCTTATCAAATGGGCCGGACGGAGCGACAACGCGTTCACGCGGATCATCTCCGCGCCCGGCAAAGCGATGCAGGGCATTACGACGAAAGAGCCCGACGACGATATGATAGAGGTCGCGATAGCCGCGATGAAGCTCGTCCTACCGGAAACCAAGGGCGAGGATAAGTGGTGATAGGCTATTAAGACTTACGGAGAGGTGTATATCGAAGCGCGCGACGCCCTGCGCGGCGGCGGGGTCACGGCGGCGGAGCTTGAGGCGCGGCTCTTCGTCTCGGCGGCCTCGGGGAAAACGCGCGCGGAATACATCCGCGACGCGCCGCTCCCGGCGCCGGAGGCAACGGCCGCCGCCGCTTCCGATATGACGCGCCGCCGCCTTGCGGGTGAGCCCGCGGCTTACATCACGGGCGAGTGGGAATTTTACTCCATGCCCGTTCGCGTCAGCCGCGAGACGCTGATACCGAGGACGGATACGGAGCTTCTCGCCGAGCGGGCGATAGCGCGGCTGCTCGCGCGGGACTATGGCGGGCGGCGCGTGCTCGACCTGTGCGCGGGCACGGGCTGCGTCGGACTCGCCGTCGTAAAGAACGCGCCGGGGGCGTACGCCGTGCTGGCGGACAAATTCGACGGCGCGCTCGCGCTGTGCCGCGAGAACGCGGAGCGCAATCTCCTGTCGAACCGCGTGAGCGTTGCTTCGGCGGACGCGCTTGCCGCGCCCGTCGATAACAATTTAAGCGGCGGTTGCAATTATGCCGGCAGTTTTGATATAATTGTCTGCAACCCTCCGTATATTCCGTCCGGGGACTTATCCGCGCTGGATGTCTCTGTGAGAGATTATGAGCCGCGCTATGCGCTTGACGGAGGAGCGGACGGGCTCGGCTTCTTCCGCGCCGTCGCGGAGAAATGGAGTTCGGCGCTGAAACGCGGCGGATATCTGATGTTCGAGTGCGGGGCGGGGCAGTCCGGCGCCGTGCGGGATATTTTGCGGGAAAACGGTTTTGAGGACATTTCGTCGGCGCGCGACACTATCGGACACGAACGCGTCATCGAAGGAAAGAT
Organism: Oscillospiraceae bacterium; assembly: GCA_031266955.1. Lineage (GTDB taxonomy): Bacteria > Bacillota > Clostridia > Oscillospirales > Oscillospiraceae > JAIRRO01. The sequence continues at coordinate 1,179 of JAISAA010000034.1, forward strand.
AAAATGAAAAATAAATTGACGGGAGTTATTAAAAAATGGCTGTAAAAGACAAGAAAGCAACGACATTCGCGGCCCCGGCGGGAGATCGGAAAAAGGCGCTTGAAACGGCGCTCGCACAGATCGAAAAGAGCTACGGCAAGGGCAGCATAATGCGCCTCGGCGAAAACCTCAACATCAACGTGGATTCCATATCCACGGGCTCGCTGTCGCTGAACCTCGCGCTCGGCATCGGCGGCGTGCCGCGCGGCCGGATAATCGAGATATTCGGGCCCGAATCCTCGGGCAAGACGACCTTAGCGCTGCACATCGTCGCCTCGGCGCAAAAGCTCGGCGGGGAAGCCGCGTTCATCGACGTGGAGCACGCGCTGGAGCCCGCCTACGCCCGCGCGCTCGGCGTGGATATCGACAATCTGCTAATCGCGCAGCCCGGCACGGGCGAGGACGCGCTCGCGATAACGGACACCCTCGTCCGCTCGGGCGCGCTTGACGTCGTCGTCGTGGACTCCGTCGCGGCGCTCGTGCCGCGTGTGGAGATCGAGGGCGAGATCGGGGAATCCACCGTCGGCGTCATCGCGCGGCTGATGAGCCAGGCGCTGCGCAAGCTCGCCGGCAGCATTTCGCGGACGAACTGCATCGTGATATTTATCAACCAGCTCCGCGAGAAAATAGGCGTCGTCTACGGCAACCCCGAAACGACGCCCGGAGGCCGCGCGCTTAAATATTTCTCCAGCGTGCGCATAGACGTCCGGCGCGGCGAGGCGATAAAGGACGGCGCCACAGTCCTCGGCAACCACACGAAGGCGAAGATCGTAAAGAACAAGGTAGCCCCGCCGTTCAAGGTGGCGGAGTTCGACATAATGTACGGCGAGGGGATATCCCGCTGCGGTGAGATATGCGACCTCGGCGTGCAGCTCGGGATCATCGAAAAGGGCGGCGCGTGGTTCACCGTCGAGGGAACGAGGCTGCAAGGGCGCGACAACGTCAAGAAATTCCTTGCCGAAAACCCCGAGCTCGCCGACGCTCTCGAGGAACGCATTTATGAGAATTCGGAAAAGCTCGCGTCCGCCGCCGCGCCCTCAAAATCGCCCGCGGAGCCCGTTTCGGCGACTGTTAACACGTCCGGCGCCGCTATCGGAGTTGAATCCGGCGAAGCCGGATTCACAAATACTATCCCACGACGACCGCCCGTTGCGGACGGCGTGGATGTTTCAGCCGAAGACTTCGATGAATGACACGGAGCTTGCCCCGCCGCCGTCAGAGGTTGCTCTTACAAATGCCCAAAAGCGCGCGCTGAACATCCTCGGCTCGCGTATGCTCTCCCGCGGTTCCATCGAAAAGCGCCTGCGCGAGCTGGGGGAAACGGAAGAAAATGCGTCCGGCGCCGCCGCCTGGCTCGCGCGTATCGGGCTCATCGACGATGAGGAATTCGCGCGCGAGCTTGTACGCTCCTTCGCGCGGCGGGGCTACGGCGTGAACAGGATACGCGCCGAGCTGCAAAAACGTCTCGTCCCGCGCGAGCTCTGGGACTCGGCGCTCGCGGAGACCGAGCCCGGGGACTCCGCCGCCTCAGCCGAAACGTACATCGCAAGCAAACTGCGCGGCGCGGCGCCCGATCGCGATGATCGCCGGAGAGTCTCCGCGGCCCTGGCGCGCCGCGGCTTCACGTGGGACGATATAAACGCAGCTTGGGCGGCATACGGCGAGAATTTAGGCGAGGGATCATAAGGAGGCACAGCTTGGCGGAAAAACACGTAGTCGCCCGTTCCGGGCGACCGGGCGGAGCCCGTATTGAAAATAGCACTAAATCCGGCTTTGCCGGATTTAGTGCTGCAATAATATCCCTCGGCTGCGCGAAGAATTTAGTCAACAGCGAGCAGATGGCGAGCGCGCTCGTCTCGGCGGGCTTCGCGCTGACGCCTGACGCGTATGGCGCGGACGCCGCCGTCGTCAATACCTGTGCGTTCATCGGCCCGGCGAAGCAGGAGGCCGTCGAAACGCTGCTGCAGCTCAGCGAGCTCAAAAAAGCCGGGTTCCTCGGCAAGATAATCGTAGCCGGGTGTCTCGCGGAGCGGTATAAAGACGAGATAGCGGCGGAGCTTTTTGAAGCGGACGGCTTTCTCGGCGTCGGCGCGTTCGGCGACGTCGCCGAAGTCGTAACGGCGGCACTTTCCGGCGCCCGCCCGCAGAGCTTCCCCCCGCCGGAAAACTGCGACGACAACTTGCCGCGCGTTGTTTCAACACCTAAAGCGTGGACATATCTAAAGATCGCCGACGGGTGCGATAATCATTGCGCCTTCTGCGCCGTGCCGAGCATCCGCGGCAGATACCGCAGTCGCCGCGAGGAGGATATTTTACGCGAGGCGCGTAGGCTTGCCGAGTCCGGCGCGCGCGAGCTCATCATTATCGCGCAGGACACAACGCGCTACGGCCTCGACCTGTACGGCGAGCGCCGCCTCGCGCCGCTGCTGCGCAAGCTCTCAGAGCTCCCCGGCGTCAAATGGCTCCGCGTACACTATCTCTACCCCGACGGCGTGACGGATGAGCTGCTGCGCGAATTTGCCGAAAACCCAAAGCTGCTTAAATATTTCGACATCCCGATCCAGCACATCAGCGACGGCGTCCTCAAAAAAATGCGCCGTCGCGGCACCGCCGCCGAAATACGCGTGCTTTTTGCGAAAATACGCCGCGAGCTCCCCGGCGCCGTCCTGCGCACGAGCATCATAACCGGCCTTCCCGGCGAAGGCGACGCGGAATTCGACGAGCTGTGCGATTTTCTGCGCGGCGCGAAGTTAGAGCGCGTCGGAGTCTTCCCGTTCTCGCCCGAGGAGGGCACGGCGGCCTTCGATATGCCCCGCCCGGACGAAGACACGGCTCGCGCGCGCGCCCAGATAATAGAGGAATTGCAGTCGCGCGTACTCGACGAGTTCAATTTATCCCGCATCGGCGCGGAAACAGATGTTTTAGTCGAAGGCTTCGACGACGCCCGCAGCGGGCGGTCGTCGCCGGATAGTATTTGTGAATCCGGCGAAGCCGGATTCAACGGAGACGTCCTGTACGGCAGAAGCTTCGCCGAGTCCCCGGATATAGACGGCGTCGTCGTAATAGAAGGCGGCGCGCAGCCGGGCGAATTCACGCGCGTACGCGTCACGGGCGCGGACGGCGCGGATATCATCGGAGAAGTATTGCCCCCGCCGCCGCCGAGGCGAGGCACAAATGGCTGATACGGGGGCCAAAACAGCTTGTACGGACATCCGTACTGTTCATTTTGCAAACATCGACAGGGCGCGGCGTGCCGCGCCCCTACGGGACGGCGCAACCCCCGCCGCTTCGCGGCACGGATATTAAAGGAAGTGACAAAAAGCTTGAACACACCAAATAAGCTCACGATGCTGCGCGTGGCGATGATCCCGGTGTTCGTCGCCGCGCTTTATATGCGCCAGCCGTGGAGCCGGTATGCCGCGGCGGCTGTTTTCGCGCTCGCGGGGGCTACGGATTATGCCGACGGGTATATCGCGCGCAGCCGCGGGCTCATCACGGACTTCGGGAAGTTTATGGACCCCCTGGCGGATAAGCTGCTTGTGTTCGCGGCGATGCTGTGGTTTGTGGAGACGGGCGATATGCCCGCGTGGGCGGCGCTTATCGTTATCGCGCGGGAGTTCGCGGTGACGGCGCTGCGGCTGCTGGCGGCTTCCGCGGGGCGGGTCATAGCCGCGGCGCGGTCCGGGAAGGTGAAAACGGCCGGTACGATGCTCTGTCTTACCGCGATGCTCGCGATAAATTTGCCCGCGTGGGCGAATTTTTGCTGCGTCGCCGTCATAACGGTGACGACTGTCGTCTCCGGTTTAGAGATTTTTATAAAAAACAGCGACATCCTGAGCCGCGATATAATGTTGAATCCGGCTTCGCCGGATTCACAAATGCTATCCCGAGACGACCGCCCGCCGCGGGCGTCTCGGAAAGAGACTGTGAAGCGCGATAAATCCCCGCCGCGCTGAGCGCGTACGGAAACAAAAATATAATTGAGACAAAAGCAAACATAGGAGACGATATTTTTTGAAATTCAAAGAGCTTGGGCTGCAAGACATAGAACGACTGCGGCCCTATTTCACCGCAAATGACGAGCGCATATGCGACGCGACCGTCGGCTATACGTTTATGTGGCGCGATATGTGCCGCACGGAGTACGCGATAGAGCGCGGCGTGCTTTTCTTAAAAGCGAATTACAGGCCGGGAGCGACAGGATTCGCGCCGCCGCGATGTCAGGACGGCCCGCTGTGCCGCGAGCATTTTGCGAAAATCGAAGACTACTGCCGCGAACACGGACTGCCGCCGCGGCTGTGCTCCGTGCCAAGTGGGCTGCTCGAAACCGTGCGTCAGCTGTGCCCCGGCGCGCGCGAGACGACCGACCCCGCCTGGAGCGACTATATTTACAACGCCGAGGATATAGTCACGCTCGCCGGGCGGCGGTACTCCGGCCAGCGCAATCACATAAACAAGTTCCGGAAAACGTATGAGGACTGGCGGTTTGAAACGGTCAGCGACGGGAATATCGCGCAGGTGCGCGAGTTCTTCGCGTCATACGCGCGTGAGCATACGCGGGACGATGACGCGTATGAGGAGGGCAATCTCAAGGCGCTTGAGGTCATAGACAATATGGAAGCTTACGGACAGCTCGGCGGCGCGCTTTTCGTCGGAGACAGCATAGCCGGCGCGGCGTTCGGCGAGACCGTCGGCGACACGCTTTTCGTCCACACGGAAAAAGCGCTGACGGAATTTAACGGTGCGTACCCGATGCTCGTGAACCAATTCGCGCAAAAATACGCCGGGGACGGCAAAATCAAATACATAAACCGCGAGGAGGACGACGGGGTAGAGGGTTTGCGCATCTCAAAGCAGTCATATCACCCGTGCGCGCTGCTCGAAAAATACGTTGTGGAATGGGATGCTGCGGGCAGCGCGCGCGGGTGATATGGATAAAACGTGCGTGTGCGCACGGGGAACGCGGCACTTGCCGCGACGTGGGCAAACACCCTCCCATTTGCACAGCAGGGCGGCAGCAAAACGCGACGATTCGCGTGTGGACACAGAGCGCTACTGCACCACGTACCCGATACAGCCCGCAAATGACAGCGCCGCGCCTACCAACTGCAAACAACCCCCGTAAGCCCCCGCGATTCAGAGGATTCCAAAGGATACTTCCTTTGGTCACTCTTTACCCCCTTTCTCGTGACCGAGAAAGGGGGCGCCCGCCGCGCAGGCGAAAAGATGTCGCGGCAGATGCCGCAGTATGTCAAGAGGTGTTATATGAAAAAATCGATAAGAAACATAGACCTTATGAAGGTCGGCGGCGCCGACGCCGGCGATAAGCATTACGGCGGAAACCAAGAATGGTAGTCCTCGCGCTGGCGGCGCGGCGCTGGCTGCGGGCCGACCGTCGTCACGGGGATCGTGAGCTATATGCTCCGCTCCGGCGCGGGGCGGGAGATAGAAAAGCCGGAATTTCTCGAAATGATGGACGATGTTTGGGAATTCGTCACGCCCACGATGGGCGGCCTGCCGACGACGGGGCATCTGATAGAGCGCATTGAGAAATATATCGCCGCCAGCGGCGGGGATTTTAGCGCCGCAAGCGGCTTCCCGGTCGGCGTGCGCGAATTCGCGGTCTCCGGAAAGCCTTCCGAGCGCCCCGGATTTGCCGGCGCGGCTGAATTTATCGGCGCGGCGTTAGACGACGACGTCCCCGTGGCGTTTTTGTGCCTTGACGACGGCGGCGAAACGGCGCTCGACGAATGGCACTGGACGACGCTCGTCGCGCTCGACGCGGGTGAGGACTCCGCGACGGCTATGATAATCGACTCCGGGCGGCTGTTTGAGGTCGATTTGTACAAATGGTATCACGGCAACAAAAAAGGCGGAGGCTTCGTCGCGATGACGCGATAAAAAAGCAAATGGGAGGTCAATTGATATGTTAGCACAGCGGTTAAATTACGGCGACGCGATCGGGATATTCTTCCCGAGCCACATTCCGGAGCCGGAGCGCTTTGAGCGAAACATTTGGACGCTTGAACGCCTCGGCTTCAAGGTCAAGCTCGGCGAAAACGCCGAGAAGGACACCTACGGCTACGCCGCGAGCGCGGAGGAACGCGCCGCCGACCTGAACGCGCTTGTCGCGGATGATAACGTCAAAATGGTGCTGTTCGGCGGCGGCGACAGCGCCGCCGAGATCTTGCCGCACATAGACTATGACGGCATACGCCGCCGCCCGAAGCTGTTCACCAGCTACAGCGACGGCACCGTGATTTTGAACGCGATTTATTCGCAGACCGGCCTCGTCACCTATTACGGCTCCGGGCCGGGCATATTTGAGGATCTGCGGCTGTACAACTGGGAGCAATTCAAGAGCCACTTCGTCGCCGGGCAGAGCGCCGCCGAGTTTGTCAGCGACAGTAAATGGCGAACCCTGCGCGGCGGCTCCGGCGCGGGCACGCTCATCGGCGGGTACACGGCGCTGTTCGCGGCATTACTCGGCAGCCCTTATTTCAAATACGACCGAGGCCGCGAGTATCTGCTGCTTTTGGAGGATCACGAGCGGTACAGTTCTCCGGCGGCGGTGGCCACCTGGCTCGCGTTTGCAGAGCAGAGCGAGCTTATGAAAAATGTGAAGGGGCTGATTTTCGGGCATTACGCGGTCGAGGCTCCCGATGAGCTGCTGCGCCTGTTAGAGCGCTTCGGCGAGCGCAACAACATTCCCGTCGTCTACACGGACGACTTCGGGCACGGGACGAAGCACGCGATCTTACCGATCGGCGTGGACGCCGCGCTCGACGCGGACAAACAGACGCTGACGTTTTTGGGGGAGAGAAAATGAACATAATCCGCACGCACGATATCACGCTTTACGGCGGCACGGATGAGCACAGCATCATCTTGCGCCCGCTGAGCGACGAGCATCTGCCACTGCTGTATAAATGGAACGCCGACCCCGAAATTCTGTATTGGACCGAGGGCGGCAAAGATGTCAAAATGAGCTACGACGAGGAAACCGTGCACGACATTTACGGCGGCGCCTCGCAAAACGCGTTTTGCTTTCTTGTCGAAGTCAACGGGAAGCCTATCGGCGAATGCTGGATTCATAAGATGAATTTGCCCCAAGTGCTGGCGATGTATCCGGACAATAAAGACGTTCGCCGCATCGACATTGCTATAGGCGAAAAGACCATGTGGGGGCGAGGGATCGGAACGATGTTTATGGCTATGCTCGCGGATTTCGCGTTCAACGGCGAGCACGTTGATGTTTTGCATTGCATTCATGAGGACTACAACATTCGCTCCCGCAGAATTTGTGAGAAAAACGGATTCACGCTGATCTTATCGGAGGAATTGCCGCAGCCGCAAAAGGGGAAGCTGCAGCATCATTGGCGGCTGACGCGGCGGGAATATATCGAACTGCGCCGCGAGCACATCCCGGCGGATGATATATTTGAGCTGCCGCTCGCCGAATTGCAGCCGAGCCAGCTCTATATCAGCGAGGGGAAATTGAGGCTTGCAAAGCAATGGTTCGATGAAACGGACGGCGCAAGCTTTGACCCCATTCCGATAAAGCGGCTTGGCGGGAAAAATGTAATGACGGACGGACACACCCGCGCGGCGCTCGCGGTCATAAACGGCCGGAAAACCGCGCCGTGCTGTTATGAAACGGCGGAGCTCGACTGGGTGGCGTACGCGGAAAATGTCCGATGGTGCGAAGCGGAGAATGTACTCAGCCCGTTTGATTTAGCTCTCCGCGCGGTGCCGCATAAAGCCTACGAAGAGCTGTGGCGCAGGAGATGCTGCGAAGCGCGGTCAGCCTTGGGAGCCCGCTGAAAACGCAACGGCGGCATATCCCCCGTCCCTGAACCATATAATGTGCCGATACAAGCCGGATACGGCTTCGCCGGAACCGCTTGTATTCCCAAATACGGGCTTCCAGCCCGGTCGCCGTTGGCGACAGGCTACATATGAACGGGGGCTGCTCCACAATGAAACGGCGATACGATAAAATCCGCTCCGCGCCGCTTATAGCCGTCGCGGCGTCGGCGTTCGCGGCGGTACGGCTTATTTCCTACGCCGGGGCTTACGGCGTCTCCGGCGCGGACGTTCCGGACGCCGGCGCGCTCGCGGCTGTTTTCCCGCGGGAGGGCGCGGCGGAAAAGCTCATACGCGCGGAGCTTCCGAATATACGCGGGGACGCCCCCGAAAAGCCGTTTTACACCCTCTTTTTCCCCTTGGCGGATATTCCCGCCCAGACGCCGGACGAGAGCGTGCCGGACGCCGACGAAATCGCGCCCGAAAAGCTCCCCGCCTCGCCGCCCTCGACGCCCCGTGCGCCGCGCCGCGCCGCGCCGGAAACGCCGCCGGAAACGGCTGTGCCCTCTTATTCGGAGAGCGGCGGGAGCCCGGAGGACGGCATTATCATAAAAAATAACTCCGGGCTGGAGCTCGACGCGTCAAAGCTTATCTCCGAGCCTCTTCAAATAAAAATCAAAGCCGGCGAGCCGTCCGTGCTCATCGTCCACACGCACAGCAGCGAGGCGTACACGCGCTCGCCCGGCGAGACCTTTGAGGAGTCCGACCCATACCGCACTGAGGACAAGGCTTTCAGCATAATCCGCGTCGGGGACGAGCTCTCGGAAGCTCTCGGCGCGCTCGGCGTGTCCGTAGTGCACGACAGGGAGCTTTACGATTATCCGAGCTACGCCGGGTCTTACGGACGCTCGCTGGAGGCCTCAAAGCGCTATCTTGAAAAATATCCGTCCATCTCGCTTGTCATCGACCTGCACCGGGACGCGATCTCGACGCCTGACGGCTCGCAGTACAAGACTATCGCCGATATTGGCGGAGAGCTCTGCTCTCAGATAATGCTCGTCGTCGGCACGGACGGCTCCGGCTTGCAGCATCCCGGCTGGCGGGACAATATGAAGCTCGCCCTGCGCCTCCAGCGGGAGATGAACGAAAGCTTCCCGACGCTCGCCCGCCCGATAACTCTCGCGAAATACCGGTACAATCAGCATCTGACGCCCGGCTCGCTCATAGTTGAGGTCGGCTCCGCCGGCAACACGCTTTCGGAATCGCTGAGCGCCGTCCGCTATTTCGCCGAGGCGTACGCCGCCGTTTTGGCTGAAAACGCCGGTTAAAAGCGTATGCGGCGCGGGCGGCGCTTTCGCGCAGGTTTTAATATGGATTGCAACAAAGGCGACAGCCCGAGTTGCAATCCATTTTTTGTTTGGAGCGTGATAGTTATGAACACAGAAAATACTTGTGGCAGTAAGGAGGAGCTTAAAACTCAACGAAAATTTCGCCGCATAGCCTACGCCGACCGGTGCAAAATTGCGGTGTGGCTGACAGAGGGAATCCCACGGCGCGACATAGCGGCCCGCTTAGGCGTGACGCCCCCGACCGTATACCGCGAATTACTGCGTGGTATCAGCGGCGCGAAAGACGGTGACGGACGACTGATATATGATCCGGACTACTCCGAGGCCGTCGCACTCAGCAACAGGCAGTTGAGCGCGCGAAAACCGCGCCCGATCATTGGAGCAAATTCTTATGTAAATAAAAAGGGTGATTAACGATGAACCTTGAAACTTTCGGCGTATCGAGAACGGGTGATCCAATTGGCCGATACGATATACCCTACTATAACGAGAACCCGCTACGACTTTATAATTTTTTACCGAGCACTCCATTTACTACGCCTCCGCAACAGTCTTCCGAGTATGAACGACTGCCCTATGAACGGAAGATTTTACGGCACTGCAATTTAGCCAAGTATGAGCTTGAAGAAGCTATCGGCGGATTAAAGCGCGTTTTGGAGCATTTCGAGCAAATTGAAATTGCGGCGCGTGGAAGTGAAGCGGAGAAACCGGATGACAATAGCGCGGTTGCGAAACCGCGCGAAAAATAATAGGAGGTCGAAAAAAATGTTTACGCAAAATCTGAGACGGCGACGAGACCAGCAAGGACTAACGCAGCGGCAAATATGCGCGATGCTGAACATCGAGCAATCCACCTACGCGCAATACGAGCGCGGGACAAAGCAGCCGAGCATACCGATCATCAAGGATATGGTGAAGATATTCTGTTGTACGGCGGATGAGCTGCTGTTTGGCGATTCCGAGTACGAGATCGCGCTCGATGATATCGTGAGCGGGCTCAAGGCGAAGACTTGCAGCCCCGAGGAAGCCCACGAGGCGTATTTAGACGCGGAGCGCAAGAAGAAGGAGCGGGCACGGTTGTACATATTGAAACGCGCCCCTACGGGAGGTGCAGCGGTATGACAATTGAAGCAGTAATGAACGCCGTAGCGAGATCGTCCCCCGAGCTGCGCGACTGCCCTTTTTGCGGCAAAAGACCGCGTGTTGTGGGTGATATTGATCCTTTAATGAACGCCTACTCTGTAGAAATATATTGCGATTGCCGAACCAAAATAGGACCGAAATTTTATAATGCCAAATTAGCTGAAGACGCTATTTTATACGGCAGTGAGGCATTACAAAAACTGGCGTCGCAATGGAACGGCGAGGGGGCGGCGTGCCGCGCCCCTACAGGGGAGGCGGAGGAATGAGCGGCAGCGGAACGCGAGGGTTCCCGGGAATAACCGGGCCTACCTCGCCTACCGGGCGTACCGGGCCTACCGGGGTGCCCGAAATTCCTAAATACAATAACATTCCGGATTACATCATTGATCGTGGACGGAAATATATACGCGAAAATAAAATACTGAACTGTGCGTACGCAAACGTAATTGCGGATATTAAGGATGACGAAAATAACCTATTGCCTAACCAATACTATCTAAATGGACTACTTGATATGTACATTATTTTAACGGAAGATAAATATGTACGTTCGCGCGTCTTTGAAAATCTCCCCGGCGAGATCGTTGATCCAATGAATTATGATTACGCTGGCAATTACCGCAGTAAAGGGGAGACGGGGGAATGATAAGTAAACTTATTTACATAATCTTAATTATCCTATGTCTTTTCACAAATTTTTTTATAGCTACTTCGGTTCATGAAAACGAGAAGCTTTTACTGTTTCTTGTACGCCTACTTGAATCTCATTCGGACGTATTCAACCAGTACTCAAATTTGCAAGAGACAATGTTTTCCAAGGTGTTAACGGAGCTCTCAAAATTGAAAGACGCGGGAGGCGGGCGAACGCAGTTCGCCCCTACGGACGGGGACGGAACGTAAAAACGGAGGTGGAATTTTGAAATGGAGCCTAAATCGGCTGTGACCGAAAATTTGCGGCGGTTATTGCGCGAGACGGGGGTGAAGCAGCAGCACATCGCGAAGCGCATAGGTGTTTCGGAAAAGGAGTTGAGCCGCATATTGTCCGAGGGACGGCGGCAGCGGGAGCACCGCATCGCGGCTTTTGCGGAGGCGCTGGGCGTAAGCGTCGCGGAATTATTCGAGCCGCCGAAATGAAAGACCGGAGCGCCGGAACGCTCCGATCTTCCGCCAAAGCTATTTAGGCTTTGTTTGAGACAGCGCGCTTGCCGCCGCGGTTTTGCTTGCTTTTCCGGTTCTGTCGTCACGCAGGACCTTTGACGCCGCGGTAGCCGCCCTTGCGCTTGTCTGCTTGGGCTTGGTTTTTGCTTTCGCCATCGCTTCACCCCATATAGTGTGAAAAGTCAACATTTATCGAAAGTAGGTGCAACAATGACCCAGAAGCAAATTGAGATACGGGCGCTGGCTATTTCTAACGCCAACGGCGGGGCGTTTATGCTGAACCTGCATCAGTGCGGGAGCGTGATCGGCATAAATTACCGGAGGGTGCCGGCGATATTGCA
>JAISAA010000045.1 GCA_031266955.1 Oscillospiraceae bacterium
TGGCGCCCGACGAGGCGCAGTTGTACGCCGACAGTATTTTTGTGGGCGAGGCCGAAAATACGCTGCCGCAGTTTTTCGAGGATTTCGGGAACGGCGCCGTTAAGAGACGATATGAGGACAGCGGCGCTGTGGATTTGTCAACCGCGCCGCTGCTCAAAAAAGAACATTTTCACCGTAAGGATCATACTGCGGGGACTATGTTCGCCACTCGCGGCTGCCCTAATTCCTGCGAGTTCTGCGCTATCGCCTGTATGTATAAGCACAAATTCAACAAGCGCCCCGTCGAGGAGATCGTCAAGGATTATTCGACGTTCAAGGGCAAGGTGATCGTCTTTTGGGACGATAATATTTGCGCGGATCTGGAGTACGCAAAAGAGATTTTTCGCGCGATAAGCCCGTACAAAAAATGGTGGACGAGCCAAGCGAGCATAAGGGCCGGCGAGGACGGCGAGTTTTTGGAGCTCGCGTATAAAAGCGGCTGCCGGCACCTGTTTATCGGGTTTGAGAGCGTGACGCAGATGTCGCTTGACAGCTCAAACAAAGCGTTCAACAATGTCGCGCGTTATGAGGAGATCATAAGGCGCATCCACTCGCACGGCATCTCCATACAGGCCGGGATAGTCTTTGGGTTCGACTGCGACAGGGCGGACGTTTTTGACAAGACGCTTGATTTCCTCATAACGAACGGCATACAAAACGCGACGTTCAATATCTTGACGCCATATCCCAACACCCCGCTTTTCGACCGCCTTAAAGCGGAGGGGCGCATTCTCACGGAGGACTGGTCGAAATACAACAGCCGGACCGACGTGGTGTTCCGCCCCGCGAATATGACCCCGGAGGAATTGCTGGACGGCTTCAACTACGTGAACCGAGAATTTTACAAGGTCGGAAACGTTCTCAAAAGGCTGAACAATTCGCGCACGGGGCTGTTTTGGACGCTGCCGCTGAATTTGATTTACAGCTATTTGCTGAAAAGGCGGACGTGACGGTTTTGACGCCGGAGGTTTGCGCGCGTCTTGGCGGCCATCAGCGGTGAAAAAACGACATTTTCACACGTCTGATTTTGCCCCGGGCGCGTTCCGGGAGCATACCGGCGAGCAACAGGCCTATGCCCGCCCCGTGCAGCAGCCCCGGGATGATATTGATTTCTCCAATGTCCATCCCCAAAATGCCGCTTATTGCAAGCGCCAAGGCAATACACGCCAAACCGATTTTTTTCATACAAACCCGTCTCCCATTTATAGATCCCGCTTGTTATACAGGCGGAGCGATAATTGATACGATATGAAAAACAGCCCGGCGCCGATGGCGAACATTATGGCGCATACCATGAGCGGGTTCTCGAACCAGTACGTCAGCCACCCTGAAAAAAGCTCGAAGCGGCTGGTCGCCAGCGACCCTATCGCCCCGAATACCGCCGACATAATGCCAACAGGGATATAGTATCCGAATATTTTCCCCTTCGCATAGCCCATTCGGAACATCACAGGGTACATGGACAAGTTGATAAAGCCGCCGAACGCGAAGCCGAGAAAGCACATCAGCACGATTATCTCCGGTTCTATCTCGACAGCAAACGCGCCGAATTCTAACGTCGGCGCCGTTATCACGGTGATCGCCCCGCAGACAATGAGCGCTACCGTGAGCAGCAGTATCATAAAGGCGAACCGTCCGCGCACTATGCTTTTTCGTGAAAGCGGCAGCGATAAGTAGAGGTGGTCGAGCTTGCCTTTTTCCTCCACGGCGAACGCGTTCACCGAAAACGCTATCGCCATATACGCGGATATTGGGATTATCGTCATCGTCAATTTTAGAAAGCCAAAGACCGCGACGGTCGCCGCCATTACCGGCAATCTCCACCGGCACGATTTTATCGCGAGCCAGTCCGTTTTTATCATCCTAAGAGTCATTTCGCATCCCCCTCTCAAAGTAGACCACTATGTCGTCAAGCGTCGGTTTTTCGGTTATCACCGTCGGCGGCAGGCCACCGAGCCTGTTTGTATGGCGCAGCTCGTCAAGACCGTCGCCGCGGACAAGCGCGTATTTATCGGTCAGCGCGTCCTTTTCATCGTCGAACACGATTTTGCCGCCGGATATGAAAATAATGCGGTCGGCGATTTTCTCCAAATCGCTCGTGATGTGTGTCGAGAAGAAAATCGTCCTCGTCTCGTCGAGCAGATAATCGCGCATAATGTCGAGCATTTCCTCGCGCACGACGGGGTCGAGCCCGCCTGTAGGTTCGTCGAGCAGCAGCAGCTTCGCGTCGTGGGCGAGCGCGGCGGACATTCCCAGCTTCATCTTCATACCCCGCGAAAAGTCCTTGAATTTCTTGCGCTCTGGGAGCGAAAACGTGTCGAGGTATTTCCGCCAGACCTCGCCGTCCCAGCGCTCGTAGTAAGGGCGCAGAGCTTTTTCCACGTCCTTGACGGTCCAGTCGTCTTGATAGTAGGGCTGATCCAGCATCACGCCAATATCCGCTTTGAGCGACACGTCGCCGCTCGGCCTGCCGAGGATGGAAATTTCGCCGCCGTCCGGGATCGTCATACCGAGCAGGCATTTCATTGTCGTCGTTTTTCCCGCGCCGTTCCGCCCGATAAACCCGCAGACAAAGCCCGTCGGCACGCTGAAGCTCACGTCAAGCGCAAAGCCGGGAAAGCTTTTTCGCAGATTTTTAACTTCTATCGCGTTCATCGAATTTTGCATTGAATTTTTCCTCCAGTCTTCGTCTTAATTCTTCTAGCGTCAACCCCGCCGCCCTCCCCTTGGCGGCGACGTTGGCGAGGTTAGCGTCGATCTCGGCGAGGTACTGCTTGCGGATTATCTCGTCCGGCAGCGCGTTTACAAAGCACCCGCGCCCCTGCACGGTTGTGACGAGCCCCTCGTTCTCTAAATCTCCGTAAGCGCGTATCGTCGTGATGTTGCTCACCTTCAAGTCTCGCGCCAGCCCCCTCACCGACGGCAGAAGCTCGCCCGCGTTCAGCTCTCCCGACATGATCCGAGCCTTTATCTGCGCCTTTATCTGTTCATAAGCCGGTACCTCCGATTGCAGCGATACCACAAGGTTCAATTTGACCGCCCCCTGTCGTAAGAATATAGTGTGTATATTGATTATATACACTATTGGCGCAAAGTCAAGGGGCTAAATGTGAACAATTTGTAAACTATTTTACAAAAAACAATCACCCCGGATAAGCTTACCGCTTAACCGAAGTGATTGCTTGTTTATGCCGTGAGCGTTGACTCAGATTATTTTTTGTATCCGCATTTCGGGCACACGCCGTTTTCGTTTAACGAAATGCCGCATAACGGGCAACGGTCTTTTTCTGTTTGCCGCTCTTGCACATATGCTTGCCCATATTCTTGGGAGGCGCCGTTAACGCCGCTTGTGAAGGTGATTTTCGCGATGTTTAACTTGTCTTTCAACAAGTCGTAAACGATCTTGATCATTCCTTCAACGGTCATCGTTTCTTTTGTAACGACCAAACGGCATTCCGGATAGGCTGTCGCAAGCTCGGTCTTGAACGCGGGGCCTTTTTGTTTATTGGTCGGCGCTCCGTTCTTAATGCCTTGCGATTCATAAACGCCGAGGATCGCGGGCAGCAGCGGGTCATCTTCCCGTAAAATCAGGGCGTGGTCAAAGTTTTGCAAAACTTCCCACGCGATTTTCTTGATTTCATTGCACGGAAACACCATATTGACGCCGGCGTTGACGGAATCTTCGACCTCGATAGTAAGTATCCCGGTATGCCCGTGTAAATACTGGGCTTCGCCTTTGAAACCATAGAACCTATGTGCATACTGCAAGTCCAATGTTGTGAAGCTTCTCATATTTTTTCTCCTTTATATGTAAAATATTTTTTAGTGTAACGCTGATATTATGTATACCATGCATATGACCATCTTGTCAAGCCGTTTCCTGAAATTTTTTCATAAAGTTAAAAGCAAATTCCAGGATTACCGGCGCTTAACGCCCGCGGAGCGGATTTTTTTAACGTTCCGGCTTTTATGTGCAGTACGGGCGTACACTATTTATTTTGTTTTATTTTTTTCCGGCTTTTTCTCTCGGCCAGTGTCAGAAGCACCTGCTTTGTTTGTTATCACAGCAAATTCTCCTCTATCCACCGCACGACGCCGTCGGAGTCGCAGTCGGCGCAAATGTGATCTGCGGCCTGCTTACACTCATCGCCCGCGTTTTCGACCGCTATGCCGACGCCGCACTCGCGCAGCATTTCAACGTCGTTATAGTTGTCGCCGAACGCGGCGATTTCGGACATAGAAATATTAAAATGCTCCGCAAGGATTCTCACGCCCGCAGCCTTCGACGCGCCGGAAGCGCCGATGTCGCATAGATCCTCATTCGCGAAGCGGTGCACTTTGAGCTCCGGAAAACGCGCTTGTATTGATTGGGCGACCGAGGCGTCACCTGAGCGGAATGAGAAGCGGAGTATCGGCTCGGTGATCGGTTCGGAAAAATCCCAGATGATTTTTGACGGGTCGGGGCTCTCGCGGTTCGTGGTGTAAAAAGCCCGCTTTGTCCTCACTCCGAGCCTGTAAACCGCGGGGTTGGCGGCAAGCTCTTCGATCAGAGTGAGGACAATGCCGCGCGGAGGAAAAAAGTCTCGGATAAGCTCCCCGCCGGCGAATATCTCGCCCCCGTTGCCGAGTATCATATTGTCAACGCCGAGCGGTCCACTGTATTCAGTTACCATAGGCAGCGACCGCGCCGTAGCGAACGCAGCCAAGATACCGCGCTCCCGCAGCCGCCTGAATATCCCGGCGGTGTAATCGCTGACCGTCTTGTCGCGCCGGAGCAGCGTGTCGTCGAGGTCGGTTGCGATGAGTTTAATGTTTGTCATGATCGGCCCCTCTTTCCGCGCGCCACATTTTCTCCAATATCTCAAACTCGCGAAAGACGTTGCGGTCTATGAACTCGCCGCGCTCGATCATTGCGGCGATCTCGCCGACGGACGCGATTTTCGCGTCGATAGTTTCGCCGACTTGAAGCACGACGTCCGCAAGGTCGAATTCCTGCCGGAACAGATAGACGTCGTAAAACGAATAATTTCCGCGATAGGTCAACAACAATTCCGCGTTTTCCGGCAAAAGCGCGATGCCGCATTCTTCCTCCGCCTCGCGGAGCGTAGTAGTCAGGCTGTCCTCCCCGGCGAGCGCGCTGCCCTGGGGAGTTTCCCACATCCCCGGGAAGCCGATTTTATTCAGCGCACGCCGCGTGATAAGAAACTCGCCCCGGCTGTTTACGATCCACGCGCGGACGACAAGATTATAATCTCCGTCCGGCATGGGGTCTCCTCGGCGGTGAAGGCGCCCGGTCGGGTTGCGGTCTTTGTCGAGCACGTCCCGGTACTCGTCCGAGGGCTTGTCAAGGCCGAGCCAGCGTTGCAGCTCCGCGAACAACACGGGCAAAATATCGGGGTACGTCATCTTGTCCGGTATCGTTTCAAAAGCCTTGACCTCCGCCATTTCGTATTCCGGCGGCAGCTCGCCGAGTTCCTCTATGTCGGCGAAAAACACTTGGCCGCAACTGAACTCCGCCTGCCTGTGTACTGAATAATCAAACGCGGGGTTTATGTAAAATTTCACCGCGCCGGTTTCCTCGCGCAGCTCGCGCTTGGCGCACTCCAGCGGCGTTTCGCCCGGTTCGATGTGACCGCCCGCCGTCTCCCACGTGCCTCGCTCGCGGTGCCGCGCGTACAGCCAGCCGTCGCCGAGCCGGGCGAAGATAACGGTAAAGCGGTAGACGGCAAGCGAATTGAGCGGCGCCATCGTGACGCGCGGCGTTTCGCCGGGCTTGACGTAAAATTGCTTTGCGATATTCGCCGCCGTTTCGCGGTAATCGACCGTGCCGTCGATGTGAAGCCGAGGACAGGCGAACGCTGACGCGCCTTCTTCAAGCCGCGCGATATCCCGCGCGGCGGCAAATTCACGGAATTTTTGCTGCTGCCCGTACATATCGCCGCCGGGACGCACTCTGTTGCCCCAGCGCGCGTATTCCCGGTTTTCTATGCGTTTCAGGCGGACGTTGGTAGGTACCGTGAGGAAAACCGCGAGATCGAACACGGTCGTAAATTGATTTCCCCAGCCCGAAATATCGCCCGAAACTACGAACGAGCCGTGCTTTTCCATATCAGCCAGCAGCATCGCGTTGCGTTCCTCCGGCGGGCGGACGGCGGTGAACGGTATATCGGCTTCGTAAAACCAGTATTTTTCGACGTCGAAGTGCGCGAAATTAAGTACGCGCGCCAGCTCGCGCCCGAGCGTGGATTTGCCGCTACCGTTCGCGCCCAATAGGATTATGCCGTGTGGTTTGCTCATTGAGTGTTTCCTCGTTTTGTTATTATTTTTCGTTATTTATAGTATTATCACGCCGGAACGATTGAGTCAGGAGCAGTCGGACACGATCCGCTTCGCCGCCGCGAGTATGTCATCGGCGATAAAATACGGCTCTATGTCTTGCCACAAAAAACGAAACTCGCCTAAGCTGCCCTTGCCGACTCCCGTCAGCACGAGTATTCCCTTTGCGCCGATATTATGCGCCAAAACCATATCGGACGCGCCCATATCGCCTATTACATAAGAGCTTGCGAGGTCGATGTCAAAGTCGCGGCGCGCCGAGTCGATCATACCGCGCCGCGGCTTTCTGCAGCTGCAGTTGTCGGCGTCGGTGTGAGGGCAGCAGTACACCGCATCCAAGCGCGCGCCGCCGTTTGCCAATTCATTGTGCAAGGTTCGCAACCCGGCGTTATATTCGTCCCGGGTCAGCGCTCCCCTTGATATGTGAGATTGATTTGTCATCCCGATCGCGAGGATGCCGCGCCGATTGAGCAGCTTTACAGCCTCTGCGGCGAACGGAAACAGCTTCAAAGAGCGGATGT
Source organism: Oscillospiraceae bacterium (assembly GCA_031266955.1). Taxonomy (GTDB): domain Bacteria; phylum Bacillota; class Clostridia; order Oscillospirales; family Oscillospiraceae; genus JAIRRO01. The sequence continues at coordinate 6,897 of JAISAA010000045.1, forward strand.
CGTCCAGCCCGCCGCCGCCTAATGTGCCTTGAAAGTCGATAAACGCCGCGATTTTCATTGCGTGCTCCCTCCGGTATCAGATAAATTTAACTTAATATTACAGACGCAAAGCGCCGTGTGCGGATATTATATAGCTTATTCCCGAGTGAAGTCAATAGCGCGCACACGAGCTGCCGCCGAGCCGCTTTCGCTGACCCCGTTACATATGAGCGACGATTGTCAAGCAAAGTTATCAGTAATTTACCTTCGCGCCATTTTTCTGTACTCGCGCGGCAAAAGCCCCGTGCTTTTGCAGAACAGTTCCGCGAAACGGCCGGCGCTCGCGTACCCCACGGCCTGCGCCACCTGCCCTATGGTCAGATCGGTATCCGAAAGCAGATGCTCCGCCTGGCCCATTCTGCGGTTTTGAATGTATTCGGTAATCGTGCAGCCGTGATATTGTCTGAATGTGGATTTGAGCTTTGTCGTTCCCATGCAGGCGATTTTGGCAAGCCTGTCCAGCGGCACATCATAGGCATAGTGATCGTTCAGATAGGCGTTGACGATTTCTATCTGCCGCGTATCCTGCCGGGAAAGGCTCGCGCTTGATTCGGGCTTTTTTTCTCTTTTTCGCGCGAGTACAAGTGATATGGCTTCGGCCACTTTTCCTTCATAAAAAAGTTTCGCCGCGATACCCTCGCCGCGATAGTTTTTTACTTGGCTTAACAAATGTACCATCTCAGGGAAATCCATCGTCTGCCCCACTTGGCAAAAGGCTTCCCGCGGGTTCGCGTACTCGCCGGGATATTGGTTTCTCAGATGATTCTCATAATACGCCGGCATGACCTCAATGCCGACACAGCGAATGGGAATTTTCTTGTGAATCAGAACCTTGTAAGGCTCATAGCCGCCCATATAGCTTTTGACGCAGCCGGCGTTGAGCCTGCGATAGGGAGACAATTCTTCGCCGGAAATAGACTCATAGTGCGTGATGCTCAAACATTCCGGTATCTTAAACTCCATGAACGAATCCTCATGGAAGAAAAAATCATGTATCTTTATGTCAAACAGATCCTTCTGTCCATAAATCCAATAGAAGCCCGCGCCGATTTTCTCCGACAGTTTTAGGCACGATCCCATTTGTCCGTATTGATGATTTTCTGTAACAGGTAAAAATCCGTGTTCGCTGAACATTGGATTATAACAATCCTCAACAATATCGTTCATCGCGCTTGCTCCTTTATCACGATTGGACGCAATTTTATCTCGAAAAGACGAATATGCGCCAAAAGCGTTGCCATACCGCTTTCGGTGCGGTATCTTGATTGTGGGGTCGGTTAAAAGCTGATACAAGTTTAGCACACGCGCCCGGCCTCGTCAACGGTATACCCGCGCAAACGGCGGCGGACAAAAGATTATGGACAAAAGGATGGTTTCAACATGGCGAATCAATCGTATCCGGGAAGCAAAGGTTTTTCAGTGAAAGACCTCGTTACAATCGGAATTTTTACGGCGTTGCTGTTCGTGTTTACTTTGATCGGCGGGTTGCCCTTCGCGCCCAATCCTGTCATTACGTTTTACATGCCGGTGGGAAGCGCCTTGCTCTGCGGGCCTGTTTTTCTTCTGATGGTCGCCAAAGTCCCAAAACGCTGGAGCGTTACGATCATGGGGATTGTCATAGGCATTATCTGGTTCGCCACCGGTATGCACTGGGCATTGTCTTTGGGATGTGTCCTTATGGCTCTCGCGGCGGACTTCGTTGCCGGAATCCGGCGCTATAAAAGCAAAATCGTGAACATCCTGTCATATATGCTGTTCAGCCTTGGGGCGACATGGACTTACCTTGTTTTCTTTATTGACCCCGCCGGTTGGGAAAGCGCGATGCTAAAGAACGGCACGGAGCAAGCCTACATAGATACGATGGCCGTTTCGGCCCCCGCGTGGCTTCCGGCTGTGATCTTGACCGGGACTTTGGCGGCGGCCGCTTTTAGCGGCTTTGTGGGCGGCAGGCTGCTGAAAAAGCAATTTGAAAAGGCCGGGATCACCTCATGAGCGCCGTGAAGAAAAAACACGGCGTTTGGTTCGACCCGCGCGCGAAGCTGCTGCTCCTTCTCCTATGCGTTCTGTCCACGATGTTTTCCCCGTCATTGGCCTATGGCTTCGGCCTTGTTGTCCTGATCGCCCTGTTTGGCGTCCTGTGCGGGCGCACGAGGTATTCGCTGATTGGAGTATTGGCCTACGCACTGATCTACGCGCTGACTGTATTAGCTCTTGGCGCGAGTACAGGCGTTTCGCGGACAATGTTTGTCGCGTTTTTGGGGCTTGTCCACAAGGTCTACCCCTGCGGCGCGATGGCCGGGATTATGATTTCCACCACGAAAGTCAGCGAATTTCTGTCCGCGATGAACCGCGTACACGCGCCTAAAAAACTTGTCATCCCGCTCGCCGTCATGCTGCGGTATCTGCCCGCCATACGGGAGGATTGGGGCTTCATCAAGGACGCGATGAAAATGCGGGATGTGTCGCTATCCCTGAAAGGGCTCGCGACGCGGCCGGCAACGACGATTGAATGTGTGTATGTGCCGATGATGATGGCGGCGTCCAAAACGGCGGATGAGCTGTCCATCGCTTCAATCACGAGAGGCATTGAGAACCCGAAAGCTCGCACTTGCTTGGTACGAATACGCTTTGGAATCACCGGCCTGATCGCCGTCCTCTGCTTTCTGGCGTACTTCGCGTCCGGGCTTATGACGCGATGAGGTAGCCATATGATTTCTTTGGAGCGAGTCTCCTTTTCCTATTCCGGTCGGGACGCCGGAGGTCTGCGCGACCTGAGCCTCACGATCAAAGACGGCGAGTGCGTTCTTCTGTGCGGAAGAAGCGGCTGCGGCAAGACTACCGTCACCCGCTTAATCAACGGTTTGATTCCGTATTTTTATGAAGGCAATCTGAGCGGCAACGTGACGGTGAACAATATGCGCGTCGCCGAAACGCCAATGTATGAAATCGCCGGGCGTGTCGGCTCGGTGTTCCAGAATCCTCGAACGCAGTTTTTTAATGTGGATACCGACAGCGAGATCGCTTTCGGCATTGAGAACGAGGCGCTACCTGCCGAGGAACTGCGCCTGCGGGTAGAGCGGGCAACGGAGGACTTAAAGATACAGAATCTCCGGGGCAGAAATATCTTCGAGCTTTCAGGCGGCGAGAAGCAAAAAATCGCCTTCGCCTCGGTATACGCCATGAACCCTGATGTTTACTTGTTGGATGAGCCGTCGTCCAATCTGGACATGGGCGTTATAGACGAATTGCGGGAACATCTGCGGCTGATCAAGGAACAGGGCAAAACCATCGTAATCGCCGAACACCGGCTTTATTACCTGATGGACTTGGCGGATCGCGTCGTATATCTGGAAGAAGGCCGGATCGCGGGCGAGTACACGCCCGCAGAATTAAAGGCGATTCCCGACGCCGCGCGGGAATCAATGGGACTCAGAGCGACGGACTTGGCGCGAATCCGGCCGGTGGGGCAAAAATCCGCTAAAGAATCTCCTGCGCTGGAAATCCGGAACCTGACGCTTCGCCATAAGAAGCGCACCATTCTGGAAGATATCAGCCTCAAAGCGTCCTGCGGCGAGGTGCTTGGCGTTGTCGGGCATAACGGCGCGGGGAAAACCACCTTTTCGCGGGCATTGTGCGGGCTTCACAAGGATTGTGACGGGCTGTTTCTGTGGGACGGGAAACCGCAGGACATGAAAAACCGCCTAAAGCGTTCCTATATGGTCATGCAGGACGTGAATTACGAGCTGTTTGCCGAAAGCGTGGAAGCGGAATGCTCTTTCGGAATCAAGAATCCCGATCCCGCTCTTGTGGCCGAGACAATGGAGGAATTGGGGCTTACACCCTACAAGGCGTTCCATCCCAATACCCTTTCCGGCGGGCAGAAGCAGCGTGTCGCCGTGGCGGTCAGTATGATATGCGGGAAAGACGTGCCGGTGTTCGACGAGCCAACGAGCGGTTTGGATTTTGACAGTATGGAGCGGGTCGCCGGGCTGATCGGAAAACTGTCCGGCATGGGCAAAGTGATTTTTGTCGTTACCCACGACTATGAGTTTGTCTGCCGTACCTGCTCCCGCGTCCTGCACTTTGACGAGGGGGAAATGCCGGGCGATATTACAGTCTCGCCGGAAAACGGGCAAAAGCTGCGGGCGCTGTTTTGCATACCGGATGGCGCTTTGGCAAAGAAAGAACGGTAGAACATGAAAACAAAGAAAACTCATCCTATTATGCTTCTGCTCCGCTGGGCGGGGAAAGACAAATATTATCTGTTTCTGTCCGCCTCGCTGTCATTCGTAAGCGGGTTGTGCGCGATGATTCCCTATGCAGGCATATACCGGCTCATGGACGCAGTTTTTGCCGGCGTCTGTACGCGGGAAACGGTAGCGCGAAACGCCCTGATGATTGCCTTTGGCACAGTGGCGCGGTTTGTTCTGTTCGGCGTGTCCGGGGCGGTTTCGCACAAGGGCGCGTATGGGGCGCTGTTTCGGGTTCGCTGCATGGTGGTGGATCACATGGCGAGGATTCCTTTGGG
>JAISAA010000060.1 GCA_031266955.1 Oscillospiraceae bacterium
CTGCGCGAGCTGACAGCGAGAGTTGAAACCAGCTTTGTCATAGACACGCTGAAATATCTGCACCGCGGCGGGCGCTGCTCCGGCCTCGCGGCGCTCGGCGCGAACATTTTGAAGCTGAAGCCGTGTATCGAGATGAAGAACGGCAAAATGGACGTCGGCAAAAAATACCGAGGCGGCTTCGACACCGTTATTTTGCAGTATATAAAGGACAGGCTGGCCGGCCGCGGCGACGTCGATCACCGACGCATATTTATGACGCACACGAGCGGCGTGTCAGACGAAACGCTCGCGCGGGTGCGCCGGACAATACTCGACTGCGGACCGTTCGCGGAAATATACGACACCGTCGCCGGCTGTACGATCTCAAACCACAGCGGCCCCGGCACGCTGGGCGTGCTGTGGCTGCGGACTCAGTAAAACAGCTTTTTTCCGGCGGCGCTATGCGCACAAATATGGAGCGGGTGAAGGGAATCGAACCCTCGCCAGCAGCTTGGGAAGCTGCTGCACTACCATTATGCAACACCCGCACGCTGAAAGCCCGGAAATACGGGCTTTCTTTCGTAACGGCAGTATTATATCAAAAGCGCCTTCGCTTTGCAAGCATAATTTTTCTTGACGGATCGCAACATTTTATCTTGACTTTGCTCTTGAAGTATGCTAAATTATAAGGGTAATAAGGCTTTTCCGAATATCGCGGGGTAGAGCAGTCTGGAAGCTCGTCGGGCTCATAACCCGGAGGTCACAGGTTCAAATCCTGTCCCCGCAACCAAATGACGGCAGCTTACGAGCAGCGCGCCTACCTCCGCCGAAAGCCGAATGAGATAATGAGATACTCAACGGAGATAAAACCATGACGCAGAACGAATTGGACAATTACTTCGCGCGGATCGGTTACTGCGGCGCGGCGGACGCGACGCTTGAAACGCTTACTGCGCTCCACACGGGGCACACCTTCAGCATACCGTTTGAAAACCTCGACGTTTTTTACGGCCGCGCGATCTCGCTTGAGCCGGACTCGCTGTACGGCAAGCTCGTCACGCGGCGGCGCGGCGGCTATTGCTTTGAGATGAACGGCCTGTTTTCGCGCGTTTTGACGGAGCTCGGCTTCCGTGTGACGCGGCTGCTCGCGCGCTGTACTTTCAACGGCGCGTACACCGCGAAAACGCACGAGGTAATGGTCGTTGAAATCGGGGGACAGGCATATCTGTGCGACGTCGGCTACGGCGCGGACGGCATCGCCGGGCCGCTCCCGCTCGTCGTCGGCGCCGAGGTGGCGCAATTTACGAACACATACCGTTTCAGTGAGGACCCGCGCTTCGGCTTCGTATTGGAGCGCGGCGCGGGCGGCGGCTTTGAGCCGATGTACGCGTTTACGCTCGAAGAGTGCCTGCCCGTCGATTACGAGCTGTCGAACCATTACACGGCGACACATCCGTCGTCATTTTTCCGTATGATGAAATTTGTCACAATGCCCACGCCCGAGGGGCGCATAACACTGACGGATAACAGCTTCAAAACTGTCGCGGACGGCCGCGTGACCGAAGCCCACGTCAGCGGCGACGCCGAGCTCGCCGAGCTGCTGACGCGTCATTTCGGGCTGGATTTTGACTCCATACGGCGCGGCGATTAGATCATCCGGCGTTTTTTGAATAATCCCCGCCGCTTCCGCGCAAGCTAAGGCAAAAAAAGGAGTCATTATGCCGAACGAGGATACTCCCGCCGAAGCGTGCTCGGCCATACGCGAGACGGGCTCCGCCGAGCTGACCGGGACGCGCGGGAACATACACTGCCTCACGATAGTCGGGCAGATAGAGGGGCACCAGCTTCTCCCGCCGGAGACAAAGAGCACGAAATATGAGCACGTGATGCCGCAGCTCGCGGCCGTCGAGGAAGCCCCCGATATCGACGGGCTGCTTATACTGCTGAACACGGTCGGCGGCGATATAGAGGCCGGGCTCGGCATCGCGGAGCTGATAGCGGGGATGTCCAAGCCCACGGTCTCGCTCGTGCTCGGCGGCGGGCATTCCATCGGCGTGCCCCTCGCGGTCGCGGCGAAGCGCAGCATTATCGCGCCGACGGCGGCTATGACTATTCATCCGGTGCGCCTTACCGGCGTCGTCGTCGGCGCGCCGCAGACGTATGACTATTTCGCGAAAATACAGGACCGCATCGTCGAATTCGTGACGCGTTCCTCGAACATCACGCGCGAGCGTTTTACGGATATGATGCAGCGCACGGGCGAGCTCGCCGCCGATATCGGCACGGCGCTGTACGGGCGCGAGGCGGTCGAGGCCGGGCTTATCGACGAGGTCGGCGGGCTTTCCGAAGCGCTCGGCTGGCTCCACTCGCAGCTTAAATAACGCTCCTCTCGGCGGCGCGCGCGAATAACCGCGGCGGCGCGGACATATTATGATTATTGCGAAGGCGAATAATTATAGTAGAGGTGCAAAAAATGCCGTACGAGGAAAAGTATAAAGCGGCGGAGACCGCGCACAACCTTATAGTGGAGTCCCGCGGGCGCGCCGCGGTGTCCGGCGTCACCGATGTGGAGTCCTT
>JAISAA010000073.1 GCA_031266955.1 Oscillospiraceae bacterium
CACCCGCCGGATTCGACCTCCACCCTGTCCATCGGAAATTGGTTGCCGCAGTTCTGGCAAACAAGCACGTCGCCGTCCTGCTTATAGTAGCCCCTGCCGGAGTCATAGCAGACCTGGCAAGTGTTGAAGGCCGTCCTCACAGTCCCGTCGGGGGCTTTGACGGCGATGACCTCCAGCCTTGTACCGTCGATCTCCGCGGGATAAAACGAGGCAGTTTCGCTTATACCGGCGATCGGGATAACTATGTCGGCGCCCGCAACGAAATCTTCGGCGGCGGCTTTTTCCTCGCCCGGCGACGCCGGAGCCCCGCCGGCGTCGTTCCCGCTCGTTTTACCGGCTGAGCAGGCCGTAAGCAGCGCCGTAAGCAGCAGTATAGAGATAAGCGTTCTTTTCATTATTATTGACCGTTCCTTTCTTTTATCGCGTGCGTAATTATTGCGTCAGTCTCCGTCCGTGACCGTAATGCTCCCGCGTATCATTCCCATCCAGCAGCTGTATGAGAACTTGCCCGTATTCTCCGGCGTAAACTCTATGACGTTTTCGCCCACCGTGAACTTGTGTTCCACGCCGTACTCGCGTATGAGCATACGGTTGTTGCAGCCGTTGATGCTTCCCTGCGGCGCGTCTATTGTCCACTTGACCGGTATTCCCTCCTGAACGGTGATCGCGGGATATCGCCCGGGCAGGAGCTTGCTGTCAACAAGCTGATATCCGTCCTCAATCGTCGCCGTTGAGGACGCGGCTGACGCGCCGACGCGTCGTCCCGCCGTCCCGCCGGACACAGAGCCGAGCGACCATCCCGAAAGGCTCCATCCCTGCGAAAGCATCGACACTCCGAGCACGACGACAAGCGCCGCGCCGACCGTCACAGCCCGCCCCGCGAACCTCCGGCTGAGCCGCGAGCTCACCGCGCCGAGCCCGAACATAAGCGGAACAGTCCCGAGACTGAACAAGAGCATAGAAAGCGCGCCCGCGGCGGGAGAGCCCGTTGACAGCGCGTATATCTGCATAGCCTGCAACGGCCCGCACGGCATAAGCCCGTTGAGCAGCCCGACGATAAGCGGTGCGCGCCCCGCCTTGCCGTCGGTAAATCCCGTAAATATTTTCGGCATACGCGGCGCTATCGCGCGAAGCTTCGCCGCGCCGGGAAACGTCACGCCGAACATATTTATCCCCATTATTATCATAAAAACCCCGGCGATAAGCTGAATAACGCCGCGAAGCGCGCCCGAAAACGACACGACGGAGCCGAGAGCGCCGACAAGCGCGCCGACAACCGTGTATGATATTACGCGCCCAAGATTATAAAGCGCCGCCGGCGCAAGCGAGGCTTTCCCGGAACCCTGAATACTCTGCGAGAGGTTTATTCCGCCGCACATCGCCGCGCAGTGTACGGACGTGAGCAGGCCTATCACAAACAGCATCCCGTAGCTCATCCCGGCCTCCGCCGTCGGGAAAAGGCGGAAAATATCGGTCAGCCCGAAATACCGCAGCAGCGTATATACCGCGAAAACGGCGATAAGCGCCCCCGCCGCCGTTTTGATCGACAATGCGGGCTTACAGCCCGGCCGCCGTTCCGGCGACGCACCTGCGCCAGCGCCTGATTTGCCGTTTATCACGCTGTAGCCCAGCAGCTCTATGACCCCGGCGACGCCGCGCGGCGTTATCACGCCCGGATCGTAGGTCACCTTTGCCGTGCCGACGGCGTAGCTTACGTCGGCTTTCGCGACGCCGGCCGTGCCTCGAAGCTTCCTTTCGATCTTGCCGCGGCAGGCGGTACACGTCATACCGCCGACGCGCAGCGTTTTTGTTTCAAGCTTGCGTTCCATTTAAGCTTAGCCTCCATATAGCTTGCGTATATAGCTTACGGACTTACCGTAACGGCATAATATCACGGAAATGTGTAGAAATTATGTGCCATCGACGCCGGCGCATTTCGCTTACAGTATATACAACGCGAAAACGCCCGTCAATCATATCGGGCGAATTTTATAACAAAGCGCAGCAAGGGCGCCTTACTGCGGCGCCCTTGCTTTATCGAAAATTTTTCGCCTGCGCGATAAATATATCACGCAGTTTCGCCGACGGTCGAAACGGCGCCGCGCCGCAGCGCGTTCTCCAAGCGCTTTAGCGCGATAAATCACATCGTTTCGCCGACGGGCGAAACGACGTGATGCCGCCCTTTCGGGATCAAAAACGGCGAGTGGGAAACAGGGTCCTTTATAATTGTGCAGTCGAGCGCGAACACCTCTTTGATCAGCTCGGCGGTTATGACGTCCCACGGCGCGCCCTCGGCGATAAGCCGTCCGCCGTGCATCGCGAAGATGTGATCCGCATAGCGGGCCGACAGATTTATATCGTGCAGCACCATAACGACGGTGACGCCGCGCGCGCGGTTCAGGTCCGTCAGCAAATCGAGAATTTCTACCTGATAGGTGATGTCCAAAAATGTAGTGGGCTCGTCCAGAAACAGGATATCCGTCCGCTGCGCCAGCGCCATAGCGATCCAGACGCGCTGGCGCTGCCCTCCGGACAGCTCGTCTATACAGCGGTCGGCCAGATCGCCGACGCCCATAATATCAAGCGCCTCGGCGACGGCCAGCGCATCCTCCCGACTCCAGCCGCACAGCAAGCTCTGGTGCGGATAACGCCCCCTGCCGACGAGATCCGCGACGGCGATGCCCTCCGGCGCGACGGGCGACTGAGGCAGAAGCCCCACGGTCCTCGCCAGCTTTTTCGGCGGCAGCTTGTCGATATTTCCGCCGTCCAGCGTAATTTCGCCCGAAACAGGCTTTATCAGGCGCATAAGCGCCTTCAGCAGCGTGGATTTGCCGCACGCGTTCTCGCCGATTATGACGCTGAGCTTCCCGTCCGGGATCGTCATACTCACGTCGTTCACGACGATTTTTTTGTCGTAGCCGGCGACAAGGCGCTCCGCCTTAAATACGTGCGTTTTATTAAATGCTTGCGCGTTACTAAATGCTTGCGCTTTATTAAGTGCTTGCGCTGTCATTGCGAATCTCCCGTCTTGTTTTTGCGGATCAGCAGATAAATTAGATACGGCGCCCCGAGGATGCCCGTGATGACGCCGACGGGATATTTTACGCCGAACGCGAATTGCCCCAACAGATCGGAGCATAAAACCAAAACAGCCCCGGCAAGCCCCGCCGGAAGCTCGTTCGCCCGACCGGCGCCCGCCAGCCGCTTGGCGATGGGGCCGGACAGAAAGGCCACGAACGCGATTGGCCCCGTAACGGACGCGGCGAATGCGAGCAAACAGACGGAACTGAGTATCAGCGCGGCGCGGGTGCGGTCAGCCCGGACGCCAAGCGATATCGCGGCGTGCTCGCCCAGCTCCAGAATATTGAGGCGCCCGCCGAGCAGCAGCACAGCCGGGCAAAAGATAAGGACGCAGAGCGCCAGCGGCGGCAGATCCTTCATTTGGATAGCGTTCAGGCTTCCGCTGAGCCAGCGCATAGCCGCCGGGACGTCGTATGTCGCGGCTTTAAGGAGCATAAAGGAAATGAGCGCGCCCAGCATCGCCTGCGCGCCGATCCCTATCAAAATGAGCTTGCCGCCCGAAAACCCGCCGCTCCGCGAGAGCGCGTAAATCAGCGCCGTGACGGCAAGCCCCGCCGCCGCCGCGGACAAAGATGCCGTCAGACCGCCGACCCGTAATATCAGAATGCAAAACACGGCGGCGGCGCCGGAGCCCGACGTCACGCCGATGATGTTCGGGCTCGCCAGCGGGTTGCGCAGCATAGTCTGAAACACGCTGCCCGCCATACCGAAGGCGAATCCCGCCATAAGCCCGGCGAGCATACGGGGCAGCCGCAGCGTGGCGACGGCAAACGTCGCCCCGGGTATGCTCTCGCCCCCCAGCACCCTCAAGACCACGCCGGGCGGGTAGATCGTGTTGCCGAGAAGCAGCATTGCGGCGCACAGCGCGAACGCCGCGGCGGCAAGCAGAGCCGTCGCCGCCGTCCACCGCCGCCGCCGCGCTCTCCGCCCGGATATCACCGCCGCCGCGGTCCCGGTTTCAGCCCGGTTTTCAGCCCGATCAAGCGCGTACATCAGAGCGAACGCACCTTCGATCTCATCGCTATGACGATGAGTATGGGCGCGCCGATAAAAGCGGTGACGACGCCCACCTCCAGCTCGCCAGGTCTGCCGAGCATACGTCCCGCCACGTCGGACACGGTCAGCGTACACGCGCCCACCGCGGCTGACGCCGGGATAAGTATCCGTTGATCCGGACCCAATATGAGTCTCGCGAGATGAGGCGCCATCAGCCCGACAAAGCCGATTGGCCCGGCGAGCGCCGTTACCGCGCCGCACAGCATAACGCCCGCCGCGGCGCTCACTATCCGCAAAAGCCCCGTGTTCACGCCCAGACCGACCGCCACGTCGTCCCCCAGCGCCAGCGCGTTAAGGGCCGGCGCGGAGAGTATCCCCGCCAGCGCGCCGACGGCCAGAAAAGGCGCGACGAGGCGTATCGTGCCCCACGTCGCGCCGCCGACGCTCCCCACCTGCCAAAACCGGAACGCGTCCATGACCTGTCCGCGCGGCAGCATAACGGCGCTTAAAACGGAGGAAAGCGCGGCGCTTGTGGCAGCCCCCGCTAAAGCCAGCTTGATGGGCGTGGCGCCGCCGCGCCCCATAGAGCCGATGCCGTAGACAAAGCCCGCCGTCAGCGCGGCGCCCAGCAGAGCGAGCCCGATATATTCCCCCGCGGAGCTGATCCCGAAAAAGGCTATGCCGACGACAACGAATAAGGACGCGCCCGTATTCACGCCCAAAACGCTCGGGTCCGCGATGGGATTCCGGGTTATCGCCTGCATAAGCGCGCCGGAAACGCCGAGGGCCGCGCCGGCGGTCAAGCCGAACACCGTCCGGACGACGCGCTCACGGACGACCGCCGAGGACAGCGTTTGCTCCGCGCCGCCGAACAGTCCGTTTACAATATCGGCGGCGGACACGCGCCGCGCGCCCAGCGCAATGGACAATACGGCGCAAACGGCGATGCCCGCCGCGCTGACAAGGGCGGTGGCCGCTATCTTCCGCGCGCGGGTCTTCACGCGGCCTTGTCCGCCGCCGCCGCGAGCCGCGCCACATATTCGTCTATGACGGCGGGGATGGAGAGCGCGCCGGGCGTCGAAGCCGCGGCCAGCTCGGAATTGCTGTCGATAAACACGACGGCGCCCGCCTGTATCGCGGGGACCGTGCCGAACAGCGGGTCCGCCTGCAGCGTCTCAAGAAGGGTGTTGTCGCCGTAAGCCACGATGATGTCCAGACCGTTCAAGAGGTCGATGTTCTCCGCGCTGAGCGTCGCGGAAAATGCGGTCTCGTCCGTTTGCAGGGCTCTCAGCTCGTCGGGAAAGGCGACGCCTAAGTCGGTAAGGTACTCGGCGCGCGGATCGACCGTGAAATACAGATAGAACGTCGAGAGGTCGGTGGCGTCGATCCAGAAGAACGCGCCGGTCTTGCCGGCAAGTTGGGGATACCGCGCGGTCGTATCCGCGATGAGAGCTTCCATATCGGCGACGTACCGCTCGCCCGCCTCACGCATCCCCATACCCGTGGCGTTGAGGACGATCTGCTCCTTCCAGTACGTCTGGTACGCGTACCTCGGAAAAGCCACTACGGGGGCAATTTGGCTGAGAAGGTCATATTCCTCGCGCGTTATGCCGGAATAGGCCGCCAGGATGACGTCGGGGCGCGCGTCGCTGAGCGCCTCAAAATCAATGCCGTCGGTGTCTTGGAACACATTCGGATCCGTCACGCCAAGCTCTTCAAGTCTGGCGGCGGTCCAGGGGTGGTTCCCGTAAGAGTCCACCGGGCCGAAGTTCGCCATCGAAAAGCCCACCGGAACGACGCCGAGCGCTAAGGGAGTGTCCTGATTGGCCCACGAGATCGTCGCGATCCGCTCCGGCTTTTTTTCGACGACCGTCTCTCCGAAAGCGTGTGAAATGACGATGGGATACTCGTCTCCGGCGGGCGGCGCGTCGTCAGGAGTGATCTCCGCGGCGACGGACGGCACCGGCTCGGCGGATGGCTCGCCGGCGTCTGTGGGGCCGCCGTCAGGCGCGGCGCCGGAGCAGGCGGCGGCTGTAAAGAGCAGGCAGGCCGCGAGGAGCAGGGAACAAAGCTTCATAGATTTCATTGGTGTAGTTTCTTCCTTTCTGTTTTGAGACTCTTTTGAATTTTGCGATAGTAAAGGCTAACGCACATTTATTATGATATCATATCACCGGTAAGCTTGTCAATACATTTTTCGCCCGGAGCTCTGAAATTTTAAGCTTTATAAAATGTCATAAAAACAACGGTAAAAATTTATAAAATTTAGATGTTTTTGTTTGACAAGGCTGCATCGGGACAAATCCTTTTTCAAAACGGATTCCCGTGCCCCGCCAAAAATTATGCTTGACAAAACGTCTGATTATAGTATATATTGGGGAAGGCAGGGCAAAGAGGCTCACGCTTTATTGCCCCGCTGTTTTATTAGCGGCATCAAAATATACATTACATTGGAGGAAAAATTATGAAACGCGCACTGACCCTGCTTTTGGCGCTCTGTCTGATCGTCACGGCGCTCGCCGCTTGCGGCAATCCGGGCGGAGAGAACAGCCCCGGCGGAAGTCCCGCCCAGACCGGAGATACGCCGGCGGGCGGCGGCAAGATTATAAAGATCGGCATATTCGAGCCCGCGTCCGGCGACAACGGAGCCGCGGGGAAGCAAGAGACCTTGGGGTTTGAATATGCGCACTCTATCACACCGACCGTCGATATAAACGGCGAAACCTATACGATAGAGTTGGA
>JAISAA010000123.1 GCA_031266955.1 Oscillospiraceae bacterium
GCCGACAACAGCACCTCGCGCAAATACGGCGGGACGGGTCTTGGCCTCGCGATAAGCAAGCACATAATCGAGCTCATGGGCGGCAGGATATGGGCGGAATCGGTTCCGGGCGAGGGCTCGGAGTTCATATTTACCGTCACGCTGCAACGCGCCGAGGCGCCGGACGGCGAGCGCGCCGCCGAGACGCGCCCCGGCGCGTACGACTTCTCAGAATGCCGCGCCCTCATCGCCGAGGACGTGGACATCAACCGCGAGATCCTCGCGGCGCTTCTGGCGCCCACGCGGCTGCAAATGGATTTTGCGGTGGACGGCCGCGAGGCCGTTGAGAAATTCAAGTCCGCCGAGGCACGCTACGACATCATATTCATGGATATCCAAATGCCCGAGATGGACGGCTATGAGTCCGCCCGCGCCATCCGCGCTCTCGACCTTCCCGACGCGAAGACGGTCCCCATCATCGCCATGACCGCGAACGTATTCGCCGAGGACGTCAAGCGCGTGCTGGACGCCGGAATGAACGCCCATCTGGGCAAGCCCATAATAATCGGCGACGTCCTGCGCTCGCTCGCGAAATATCTGTAGGGCGGCAGTTACAACACGTCTCCAACCGCCACATTCTCCTCCGGCGGCGGTGCCGGGACTTCATCCGGTACCACGGCTTCCGCCGGAACCGGTTCAGGTTCCGGCGATGGCGCCGGGGTTTCCTCCGGAACCGGTTCAGGTTCAAGTTCAGGTTCCGGAGCGGGGAGGAGGTTGCCGTTGGCATCTAGGGAGCCTATGGGATATAGTATGACCCTGTTTTGCGGATGGTAAGAGCTTTTTGAGACAAAACGGCGCTCTGTGAGCTCTCCGAGCCCATCGTACACGAGCATGTATGTCTCGACCACATAGCCGGGATGCCCCGGGCTTTCGACCTTTGTCCCGCCCGGCTGTACGCGCGCGCTCTCCTCGTGAATCTCCCTGTATCCCGACGTGTCAAGCTGGACGTATTCCGTTTCATATCTTAAATCGTCGGTCTTTGTGCCATATATTCTCATCGTTAGCGTTAACTTATCGACGAAAGCCTCAATTTTTATCGGATACGGCGTGTCGTTTTCAAATTTGAAATCCGGGCCTCCCCAGCTCACGGTGGCATCGTGCCCGAGAGGCAGATATGTGATTATGAAATAGTGGTTCGAACGGTCCACGACCTTCAAATTGCTGTGCAGGACAGTGTTGTACAGCGTGGAAGATGCCTGGCAGATGCCGCCGCCAATTTCGTCCACGACCCGCCCGCCGACATACGCCCCCGCCGCCTTGAATCCCCGCGCGGCGGTCCTTTGCCCCACAACCTCGTTAAAGGAAAACACGTCCCCGGGATTTAACACGCATCCGTTCATCTCTGCGGATACGAGCGTGATATTGTTGTGCCTGTTGTCATAGCCGCCGATTTTTGTTATGGTCTCGGCGAGGACGTCCCTAAAGAGCGTGTCTTCGAGCGCCTGTGCCGTAAGCTCCGGAAAGACGTTTATAAACGGGGCTTTCACCGTCTCGCCGAATGATGCGGCGTCATACGCGGACCGCGCGAGCTCGGCATCGAAAGTGTGTCCGGCTTTCTCGGGGATTATCGACTGCGCAAGAATATCATATGCCGCGTCCACTGGCGCTGCCTCTAAGGAGTTGAGCAGCCGGGGAATATCAACTATGACTTCGTCCGGAGGCACTATGTTAACGGTCTCCGGCGCGCCAGAATCCAGCGATTTGTACAGCGCGGCAGCAACAGCCGCGCATATATCTTCCGTATCTACGCGCGCCAAGCCCGCGCCCTTGACAAAGTTCACGCCGTCTTCGTCTATCGTGTATATCCCGCGCGGGATGGCGGCGTTGAATTTTTCGCCGTGCTCCTCCGCCAGAGCGCGGATGAGTTCTTCGTCTATGCTGTCGCCGCCGCCGAAAAATCCCGCCTCGCTCCCCGTCACCGTAAAGCTGCTGCCATCGGGGAATACGACTGTCGCGGCCACGCGCCCGGCAGCCACGGCATCTGGAGCCTGCCCCGGCTGCGCCCCATTATCTCCGGAGGGGGCGATTTCCGCCGCGTCGACATTCGGATCCAGCCCGCCGGTGTAGATCCACACGCCGAAAAAAGCGGCGGCGAGGACGCCGAGGGCGGACAGCGCTATTATTGGGGCCTTGATCTTTGTTTTCATATCAAGCGTACACATCCTTTTGCAAAACATTAGAAGTTCTTGTAGACAAAATCCACGCCCTCGCCGGGCAGCGCGAAGAACGCCAGTATTACGGCGATTGTGACGAGCAGATAGAATATGAGCCTCGCGTTGGCGCGCGACTTGACCGCCTCAATCAAGCCCGTTATAAAATTCGCTAATTCTTTCATTGACTTCAAGCCACCCTATATATCCCAAATGTATGGCGTCGCACATAAAATACGGCGCGTACTCCTCGCCCGTGAAATCGGCCAGCGGCGCGCCGTACCGCTGCGCGAGCCGGCGCACTTTGTCGTAATACTCCTGGCGCCGCCCCGCGCCAAAGCCCGTATAGTCGCTCCACTGCCCGTGCATGGGCGTGGATATCAGCAGAGGGCGCAGTCCCTTTTCGGCGCATATTTTCAAGAGCAGCTCAAAATCCCCGTATTCGGGCGAGTCGGAATAGCTGAGCTCCGCGTCTCTGTTTTGCAGCGTCCCCAGTTTTCTTTTGATATTCACGTTGTAATAATCGTTCAAAAATCCAAACTCGTTGTTGTCCGTTTCGCCGGGCGCGAGGCGGAGCATATCCGCGCGCACATTCTCCCAATCGATATCAGACGTATCGCGCGCGTCCTCCGGCGCGCTTTGGAGGGCGCGATAAGAGACAAAAGCGTCTTTCACCGTCAACAGTTTTTCGCGTATGAACACATACGGCGCCGACAATATCTCCGCCGCCGCCGCGCCCGATATCCAGCCGTAGTGGCGGTACGGATTATCCGCGCCGTACTGCCCGAGCAGCTGCGTGAGCCGCAGCTTGAAAGCGTCCTTTACCTCGTCGGACAGATCGCGGCTGCGCAATATTTTGCAAAACTGGAGCTCCGAGAAGTTCGCGAAATACATATCCGGCATTATCCCATCCGGGACAAACGACTGCGGCGATATGATGAACGCGATCGCGTTGTCCTCCAAACCGTCCGTCGCGGCGAGTATCGAGGCGTGGATCAGCGCCTGGCAGGAACCCCGGCCTACAATGTTGGCGGCGAGCCCGCCGCGCCCGTTTTTGAACAAATTTACGGGGTTTGTGGGGATCATCTTCGTGTCGAGCTCCGAAGCGCCGAGTATGAGCACTCCGTCTCGCGGCGCGCTGTTCAATAAATATATGCCTTTTTGCTTGACGAGCGAGTTGTCCTCGCTCACGGCGAACGGATATCCGTCCGTGTCCGCTGCGAAGAACGCGTACGCGCCCGCCAGCAGCAGCGCTGTCGCCGCGAGATATACCGCAAGCCTTATGGCAAATCCTTTTAGCGTCATTTCCGCAGCCTGTCTTCAATAAACAGGGCCGTTTTTTCCGGCGAGGCTATCTGTTCGCGGGATACGTCGGCAATATCGAGTTCCAGCCCAAATTCCTCCGCGAGCTCAACGACAAGCGCGATAGCCGCGAAGGAGTCGAGATAGCCCTCCTCAAAAACATCCGTGCGCGGCTCCAGTTCATCGGGCCGCACGCCGCCGGCGCGCGCTATTATTCTAAGCGCCCTGCCGTAAATTTCGCTGTCCATAAAAATCGCCCCCTCGAATTAAAATAGTTTTCCCGAAAATATCAGCATCCCGAAAGCGACGGCGTGGAACGTGAAAAGCGCGCATGCAACGCTGCCGAAAGCGTGCTTTTTCAGGCGCTTAAAACACTTGGAATTCACGTCAAGCCACTCGTTCACGCATAAAAATATGCCGTGATACGCGCCATAGGCGATAAATCTGAGTTCGTATCCGTGCCACGCGCCCATAACGAGCATTGTCAGCATGAGCCCGATATACGACGCCGTGCGTGGATTCTTGAATGTCCGCTTTTTTAGGCGCCCCGCGACGAATTCGCCGTATATGAAATCGCGGAAAAACGAGGAGAGCGAGATGTGCCAGCGCGTCCAGAATTCCTTGAGGTCCCGGCTGAGGAAAGGCATGTTAAAATTATCCGGCGCCTTGATCCCGAATATATACGAAGTGCCTACGGCGAGCGAGCTGTAGCCTGCGAAATTGAAAAACAGATAGAGCGTATACGCGTAGGCGTAGCCGATTATGGGAAAGGTGCCGCTTTTAGATGCCAGCGGCGCGAGCGCGAAAGTGTCGATCGCCGGCGCTATCGCAAAGCTGTACAGCGCGCCGGCCGCGAATTTCCATATCCCGTCCCGCAGCAGCTCCAAATACTCCCCGCGCGTGCGGAGCGCGCGCATATCTGCGGCAAACCGCCGCCGCCTGTCGATGGGCCCGGAAGACAGCGCCGGGAAAAAACAGATGAAATACGTCAGCTCGCTAAGTGCGGCGCGGTCGATTTTTTTCTTTTTAATGTCAATGATGTACTGCATTGCGCGAAACGTCATATACGATATTCCGACGAATCGGAAAGCGCCTAGGCTCTTGGCGAGCGCCAGCGGAATCAGCGTGAGCGCGAGGAACGCCCCGAATACCAGCGGCTTTTGCCTCGCTTTGAGCCGCGAATAGATTGCCGTCGCCGCGTAAGTCCACGCGACAAAAGCGAGGAGATAGATTATTCCGCCGCCGGGCGCGCCGTAAATGAGCAGGATAAATACCGCGCTCGCAAAGAGCCCGTATTGCCACAGCCGCTTCCCGGCGAGGCCGAGCACCGCCGCGGGAACTGCCAGAACGCCGAGACAGTAAAAGAAAAAGTTGTCGACAAACGCCGTCATGCCTTACGTGCCGCCGCGCTTCGCCAGCGAAATGTACTCGACCGCGCCGTCGGAGATATAAAACCACAGCTCCGCTGCATCGCCGCTGTATACGATGGCCGCGCCCTCGCTGCTGAAATTGTCTCCGTACGCGGCGACGACAGCATCCGTGCCATCGCCGACCCCAACGCCCCTCGGCGTCTTATAAGCGCCCGACGTGACGATGATCTCGTTTACGAGATCGTTTTCGCCGTCGGGGTACGTATAGAACTCAATGCCGCCGTATACGTAAACCTTATCCATGCCGTCGTGGTCGCAGCTTATGGCCTCGCTGTACTCGTATCCGCCGCCGAAAGCGTCCAGCACCTCGGCTATATTGCGGCGCACTGCGACGCCGGACAGCTTAAAGTCCTCGCCGGAGAGCGGAGAGGCGCCGACGACCGGCGATGGTTCCGGTGTTGGTTCAGGCGATGGTTCCGGTGTCGGTTCCGGTGATGGTTCCGGCGTTGGTTCCGGCGTTTCCGTTTCTGGAATCGGTTCGGGTGCGGCGTCCGGCGTCGTCGGCGTTTCAAGTGACGCGCCCTCCGCCGCGCCGGTGCAGGCGGTCAGCGTGAGAGCCAGCGCCAGCAGGATCAGTGGCATCGCTTTTGATATTTTCATATTTTTCCTCGCTCCCGTCTTTTTCTGGCGGCCTCTATTTTTGTATGTAATCCCCGTAAATCACGGTGTTCACAAGCGACACTTCCCCGGCCGACACCGTGACCAGCAGTGACCCCTTGATTTCCACATCGATAAACGCGACATCTCCGCCTATGACCGTCACATTCCCGTCAAACACTTGGTTTTCAATAACACGGCTGTCCATTATGGCCTCCCCGAGCACGCGGTCGAGCAGTACCGCGAGCTGCGCCCGTGTCAACGGGGCTTGCGGGGCAAAGTTTGCGCCTCCCGTGCCCTTGAAGTAGCCGCGCTCCGTCATGGCCGCAACCGCGCCGCGCCCCCACGCAGGTATATCGTCGCCGTCTGGCCACACGGCTTCCGGTTCCTCCGCCGCGCCGCGCGGCAGGGCCTCGATTTCTAGCGCCCTCGCGAGCATCGCCGCAGCCTCGCAGCGCGAGACCCGCCTGTCCGGGTTCGCGCGGTTTTTTTCGTCGCCCCTGACATATCCCGCCGCGTGCGCGAGGGCGAATTGCTCAAAAAGTTCACTCTCGGGCGGGATATCGTCAAAGCCCGAAAAATCGTCCGCACCGCCATATCTATAGCCCAGCGCGATATTCACGGCAGCTACTATATCTGCCCGCGTTGCCGCCTCGTCCATATCGCCGTATAACACAATGCCGATCGCACCGCATTTTTCCACGGCGCCGTCATACCAAGTGGCGCCCTGTGCATACGCCGCCGGCAGCGCGAACAATACAAGCGCGAGCAGCGCCGTTATGGCTCTTTTCACTTTCACAACATCACCGTTTTCTCACCAAGAATGAGTTTTTCTCAATTCCGCCTCCGTTATTAGGAACATTGACATGAAATTGCTTGTAAACGAACCGGCGTATTGCGGGTCGAAGCCGTACACAATGTCGTCTATCTCCACCATCGCCCAGCTGTGCGCGCCCATCGATCCGTTGTTAGGGTTCAGGCGCAGCCCCGATACGCAGTAGGCGTTATATCCGAGCCTTTTTATCAAAACGCTCTCGAGCGCCGCGAAGTGCTCGCACTCGCCTTTTCTGTTTTTCGCGGCGTGCAGCGCGAGCTCGGCCGTTTTCTCCGGCGTGAAGCCGTTTGGCAA
>JAISAA010000135.1 GCA_031266955.1 Oscillospiraceae bacterium
CCGTTCCCCGCATTTTGCGTATTGACATCACCGTTTAACTGTGATAGCATATTGTCTAAAGAAAGGCGATCGCCCGTGAAATACTCGCCGGCTTTACTGTCGGATGTGAGCGCGCGGGGGTCGCTCTTTCTTATCCAATCGGCAAGCCTATTATCGTTTCCGAAAAATGCGGTGCGGACAAAAACCCTGCCGTTAGGAAGCGCTTCCAAAAGGATGCCCGCGTGCTTGCCGTTGATATCCGTGATGATTTTCAAAGGCGTTCCGTCATAATTGTTATTGACGTCCGGCGCTTTCGCCCAAGCCTGAATATTGTCAATGCTGCCAAGCAGCGTTGCAACTTGCGCACCGGTCAAATTGTGACTATCCTTCAAGTGCAAGGCGGCGTCGAACGGTAAATCGACATTGCCGCCCTTCGGCGTCTCATATGTGAAAAAGCTCTTGTTGCGCTCGGTTGAATTATTTCTGTTGTTTACCGCAAAATCATAAAACGAGTCAACGCTTTCCTCCGGATTGCGGTACATCGCGCTGTACTTAGCCGCTCCCGCGCCGCCCCCCAAATCCGTCACCGGTGACGGATTTGCATCCGCCCCCGTGCCCGCCGAATTCCCCGCCCCCTTCTGAGAAGGGGGTGCGCCCGCAGGGGCGGGGGTTGCCGCGCCGTCGCCGCCAACGGCGGCGTACCCGGCCCGCGCCCGCCGCGCGTCCGCCGAGTATTCGCCCACATCCGTAAAGCCGCCCATAACCCCGCCGGACAGCGCCCCCGCCGCCATATCCGCGGCCAGGGACTTTACAAACTCCGCCTGCGCGCTTAGCTTCGCGTTCTCCGCGCTGTATCCCGCCGCGCGGTATTTTAATACAGTCTGTTCGTATTCAGACGCGCCGCCCATTATAATCCTGTCAGTTATGGCGTTCGCGATAGTCGTCGCGCCCTCCTCCGTCGCCTCGACGCCGGCTTGCCGGAGCGCGTTTCTCGCGAGCTCGTCCAGAGCCTCCAGGCGCGAAAGCGCCCCGATCCCGGCCAGCGCGTTTTTGTCAAGCAGCGATTCGAGTGATATTTTCTCGAAAAGCGTTTCCGCGACGCCCGAAGCCGCGCCGAAAAGCAAAGCCTGAGTGTCCGACGCCCCGCGCGCCTTGGCGTCCAGCGCCGCGCTCGTCGCCGCCGAGCCTCCGAGCAGATTGACCGCGCCCGGCACGCCCATAGCCGAGAGCCCCGCGATAACAGTGCTGTCCGCCATAGACATACCGGCGCCGTATAAAAACTGCCCTACGGGATTTCCGATATTCTCGGTCACCGTGCCGCGCACCGTGCGCGAGAACTTCGCCGGGGCGAACGCCGCAGTATTGTAATCGACGGGCGCGCGGCTTTTCGTGAGCGCGCGTGCGGCCTTCTGCGCGGCGGCGTCCAAAATACCGGCGCCCGCCGCGAGATTCGCGGGAACGGACGCCGCCGAGGCCCTGACCGGTTTTTCGTCCGCGAATTCCCGCGCGCGCTCCTCGCGCCCCGTCATCTCCCGCTCATTGTACAGCCTTTCGGAGTACGTCAGCATTTCGCCGGCGAGCTTGTTGTTAATGCCCTGCTTTTCCAAATCGCCGTATAACGCCTTGAAATATGCCGGATTGTTCCCGGAGTGGTCCTTGCCCTTGTCAATGCCGATTTGCGTCTTTTCCGGAAACTCCATCACGCGCGCCCTCAGCGCCTCCGGAAGCGCCGCGATCCGCTCTTTCATCTCGGCGTCCCACGCGAATGCGTTATTAGCCTCGATCTGACCGGAGATATTTTTCCGCTGTGCGTTGTAATCCGAAACAAGCGCCCGCGACGCCTCCCGCGCTAACGTCTGCTGAACAGCCTGCGGAAGATACGACGTCCCCGTAGGGGCGGATGGCGATCCGCCCGTTGAGGATAATCCGCCCGCCGCGTTCCCGATCCCCAACCCCGGCAACGGCATATCAGAATACCCCGCCGGCGTATATGTCCGCGCCCTCTCCGCCAAAAGCTCCGCGTTCCGCTTCTCCATCTCGCTCGCGATAACCTTTGCAACCGGCGCGCGCTCGCCTCCGGCCAGCGCCTTTAACCGCGCAAATCCGGACGACGCCGCCTTCTGCTCATCCTCGATCCCCGCCAATTTCTTCAATCTCTCATATTCGCTGCTCACAATAATCCTCCCTGTAGTGTTCCGCCCGTCCCGGTTCGTTTTGCGTTACCGGGCGGATCACCATCCGCCCCTACGCCTGTCATTCCGGTTGCGCCGTAGGGGCACGGCATTCCGTGCCCCTACACGTGCGGGTGGGGTTGTGCTAAATCCCCAACCGTGCCGCAATCTTCTCAGCCTGCGCCTCCGTCAGCGTCCCCGCCGACACCAGTCCGACTAAATACTTTGCCGCGTCCTGCGCCGTGCCGCCCATTTTCATGCCCATAACCATACGCCCGTAAATATCCTCAATGACCGCCGCCGAAGCGCCGCCCGTTTGATTAGACGTACCCGCAGGGGCGGATGACGATCCGCCCGTCGGCGTCGCGGGGCCGTAAATACTCCCCGTCCCCGCCGGCGTCGGAACCGTCGAAGCCGCCGCCCCGGCCCCGCTCGGATCAACATCCCACAGATCCTCAGCTCCCGGAGCCGCAGCCGCGTTCCGCGACGAAATAAGGCTCGCCGTATTCTGCGCGTTCAGCGCGTTCTCAAAAGCCCGTTGCTTCAGCAGATCCGCGTATTCCGTGTCATACCGCGAATTCTCAAGCGCCAGCTGCGCCGCGTTCTCGTTCAGCTGCCGCGTCTGCTGCGCGTTGTTAAAGCTCTGCTGTATAAGCGAATCGGTGTACCGCGCCGCCTCCGTGTCATACGCCCGCTGGTCCCCGAACCGCCCGTATTCCGTCGCGTCCTG
>JAISAA010000139.1 GCA_031266955.1 Oscillospiraceae bacterium
GGCGCTCCGCGCCGGGGTGGTTTCTCCGTTCGCCGCCCCGCGTCCATATCTGTTATCCGTTATCTGTTCTCTGTTATCTGTCGCCGCCGCCCGCCGCCGCGCCTCGTCGATCAACGCCAGTTGATCTATAGAAACAGGCCGCCCCTGCGTCGGATCAAGCCCCGGATCGGCAATAAACGCGTCCGTCAACTTCCGCAAAACCTGCTCCCGCGAATTTTCTGTATTGACATCCCCCGCGGGCTGTGGTATATTGTTTGCATTAACAGGGACATTTGCAGGCGCGTTTTGGACGTTATGCCCAAGGGCTTTTTGCCACGCGGCACCGGCAAGGTCCCTGTTTCTGTATGCGCTCTGCACATAGATTGTTTTCTTCGCCGTGTTCGGTACGGCTTCTGCAACATAATAGTGCCCGTCAATGCGCTTTTCCAAAAGAATTATCGGCGCTTTGGAATTATCCGCATTTTTATAGGCCTTGGATTCATCAACAAGCGCCGCCGCGTCAAAATTCGCGATCACATACCCCATACGCGCTATATCGTCCGCGCTCGCCATACTATGATCCGCCGTCCCGTTCGCCCCGTGGCGGTTATTTATATGCCGCAGCGCGTCCGCCGTAAGTCCGACCTTAAACCCCGTGTAATCCGCCCCGGTGAGCTGCCGCAAAACGTCAGCGTGCATATCATCCACCGTCCCGACGCCGACGCGCCCGCCGCCGCCTCTCGAAACCTCGCTCACAAACCTCAAAACATCAGCATCGACCGCCGCGTCATATTCCCGTACAACGTCCGCGGAAACCGCTCCCCCGTCCGTAGGGGACGCCGCTCTCGGCGTCCCGCCGTCCGGAGACGTACCCGCGCCCCCCAAATCCGTCACCGGTGACGGATTTGCCGTTTGCGCCGTATTAACGGATTTTTGATTCAAAAACCCCGCGGGTTCACCCACCGCCCGCGCCGCCGAGACCGCGCGGTTAAACGCCGCCTCGCCCCCCAGCATAAACGCCGACGTCAAAATCTCGATAATGCCGTCCTCAAGAATTGCCTCCGCGCCCGCAAGCTTCGCGCCCTTGTCATAAGTCAGCCGCGCGAAAACCGGTTCCAGAAAATCGCTCAAAACCGCCTCACCGCCCTCGCCCAGCGCGTCAAGCGCCTTTACAACGCCCGCGGGCAGCCGCCCCATCACGTTACCCATCACACGCCCGATGACGCCTTCCCCCATCGTCGGGATGCCGCCTGAAAGCGATTCTACGAGGATTTCCCCCGCGCCCACCAGATTACCATAGGCCATAGCGTCAACAGCGTCAGCGCCCTCAGAAAAGGCCTTCTCAATGGCATTCGTCTTTGCCGTCGTCCCGATAAGCGCAAGACCGCCCGCTCCGCCCGTCAAGGCGTTCGCCGCCATAACGGCGCCCATCTGCCCCACGCCCTGCGCCGTACCGCGTACAGCCCGCGCCGCCGGCCCCGCGCCGCCCGCCGCCGCGTTGATCTCCGCAATGCGATTCCTCGGCGCGTTAAGTACACTGTTTTCATCCGGCAACGCACGCTTCAATTCGCGGTTTATCATAAGGTCAAGCCCGCTTTTCCCCGCTGCGACGCCGCGCGAATGCGCGTTCCCCGTGCCCGCAGGCACGTTCAATGACACGTCCGCCCCCTGTGGGGGCGGCGCCTCGCGCTGCAAGCGGACGGCCTCGTCAACCGCCGGCGTCCATTCCGGAACGTACATATTGTTCTTGTTGTTAAGCGTGTCGATCGCCATTTGCTCAACGCTCGAAATAGGCAAAGACTTAACGGCGGTCGCCCCCGTGTCGAGCAGTGAATTCCAAATCAGCCCCGGCGCGTCTTTAATGGCCTTTCCCAGCCCTTTGTATGCGGAAGGGTATTTTACGGCGGTCTTCGCCCTCTGCTGCTCCGCCGCGTTCGCCGCCGCCCGTTCCATAAGCTCATTCGCCTGCAAATACTGCGCGTACCCCAAAGGATTCGTCTCACGCGCCATCATCCCCGCCGCCCCGCGCCGGCTCACTTCCGCGTTCTGCTGCCGAATGCCATTCAGCGCCGCCGAGACGCCTCCCAACGCCGCCGCCGTCCCAGGCAGCAACGCCGATGTAAGGACAGGCCCCTTCTGAGAAGGGGCTCCCGCGTCAGCGGGTGGGGTTGTGTACCCGATCCCGTAACGCTTCTTTAAAATTTCCCAATCGTCGGACGTCGCCGTTTTCGTCTCGCCGTCCTCGATCCCATAACGCTTCTTTAATTCTTCCCAATCGCCGCTCACAAAAAACCCTCCATATCGTAGGGGCGGGTGTCCACACCCGCCCGCTGTTCCCCGCGCCGTCCCGTCCGTAGGGGCGCGATTTATCGCGCCCTGGTTTGTCTTGCGCGCCTAAAACCCTAACTGCGCCGCGATCTGCGCCGCCTGCGCCGCCGTCAGCACTCCTTTTACCACAAGCGCATTTAATGAATTCATTACATCCACTTTCGATCTGCCGTCCTGTAAATCCCTCAAAGCCTGTGAATACGCCGCCTCTGCCTGTCCTCCAAGTCTGGCCGGTTGTGTATTCGCGCCGGCATTGTCCGCCCCGTCCCCGTTCAAATCAACATCCCACAAATCCTCATCCGCCGCCCCCGCCGCGTTCCGCGAAGCTATAAGGCTCGCCGTGTTCTGCGCATTCAGCGCGTTCTCAACAGCCCGCTGCTTCAGCAGATCAGCGTATTCAGTGTCATACCGCGAATTCTCCAACGCAAGCTGCGCCGAATTCTCGTTGAGCTGCCGCGTCTGCTGCGCGTTGTTAAAGCTCTGCTGTATAAGCGAATCGGTGTACCGCGCCGCCTCCG
The DNA here is from genome assembly GCA_031266955.1 of Oscillospiraceae bacterium. Classification (GTDB taxonomy): domain Bacteria; phylum Bacillota; class Clostridia; order Oscillospirales; family Oscillospiraceae; genus JAIRRO01. The sequence continues at coordinate 2,826 of JAISAA010000139.1, forward strand.
TGTCATACGCCCGCTGGTCCCCGAACCGCCCGTATTCCGTCGCGTCCTG
>JAISAA010000160.1 GCA_031266955.1 Oscillospiraceae bacterium
CTGCGCGAGCTGCTCTCCCGCGGCGGCGAGGTCATACTCTCCGGCGACGCGCACGCCACGGCGTCCGTCGCGTATAAATTCCCCGAGATGGAGGAGCTGCTGCGCTCCGCCGGCTTCAAATACAGGAAAATTCTCACGCCGTCGGGCTTTTGCGACGTAAGGCTTTAACACATAACGCTTGGATTTTTGAGGTGACAAAATGGACTACGCGAAGGAATCTCTGAGGCTGCACTACGAATGGGCTGGCAAGCTTTCAGTTCAGCCGAAAATGGACGTGCGCTCGCGCGAGGCGCTGTCGCTCGCGTACACGCCGGGCGTCGCCGCGCCGTGCCTTGAGATCGCCAGCGACGCCTCGAAAAGCTATGAGCTCACGGGGCGCGGGAATACCGTCGCCGTCATCACGGACGGTACGGCGGTGCTCGGCCTCGGCGATATAGGGCCGGAGGCGGCGATGCCCGTGATGGAGGGCAAGTGCGTGCTTTTCAAGGCGTTCGGCGGCATCGACGCCGTTCCGCTCTGCCTGCGCACGCGCGACGTCGATGAGATCGTTGACACGGTCGCGCTTCTCGCCGGCTCGTTCGGCGGGATAAATCTTGAGGATATTTCCGCGCCGCGCTGCTTTGAGATAGAGCGGCGGCTGAAAGCGCGGTGCGACGTCCCGGTTTTCCACGACGATCAGCACGGCACCGCCATAGTCGTCGCCGCCGCCCTGCTCGGCGCGCTCGACGTCACACAACGCCGAATAAGCACAGTCCGCGCCGTGATAAACGGGGCCGGCGCCGCGGGAATCGCCATCGCCCGGATGCTGCTTTTGCTCGGCGTCGAAAATATCATACTGTGCGACCGGACGGGAGCCGTTTACGCGGGGCGCGAAAAGCTGAACGACGCGAAAGATGAAATCGCCCGGCTCACAAATCCGAACCGCGTTCGCGGCTCCCTCGCCGACGCGCTCCGCGGCGCTGACGTATTTATCGGCGCGTCCGCGCCGGGTACGCTCACACCCGAAATGGTGCGCTCTATGGCTCCGGGGCCCGTCGTCTTCCCGATGGCAAATCCCGTTCCGGAGATTTTCCCGGAAGAAGCGCTCGCCGCAGGCGCCGCCGTCGTCGGCACGGGGCGCAGCGACTTTCCGAATCAGATAAACAACGTACTCGCGTTCCCCGGCGTCTTCCGCGGCGCGCTCGACGCGCACGCCTCCGATATAAACGACGAAATGAAGCTCGCCGCCGCCCGCGCGCTCCATTCACTTGCGCGGGACGAGCTTTCACCGGGATATATAATCCCCGAGCCGTTTGACGCGCGCGTCGTCCCCGCCGTGGCCGCCGCCGTGGCTGCCGCGGCGCGCACGTCAGGCGTCGCGGCGGCCTCGGCGTGATCCGTGCATTTGTGCCCGGCAAAGCCGGACTCAAATGCACTCAAATTACGGGCTCCGCCCGGTCGCCCTACGCGGGCGACGACGTCCACATCTTTGATTTCAGACGTTTCTAAAGAGCAGCTAAAGGAGCAGCTATGGAAAGATTGAATTTAAGCAGGCTTCAGGCGGACGAGATATCGGCGCACGCCGCGGCCTGCGTTTCCGGCGCTCCGCCGCCCTGCGCGCGCGAGTGCCCGTTCGGGCTGGATGTGCGCTCCTTTATATCAAAAGCGGAAAAGGGGCGCTGGCAGGCGGCGTATAAGACTTACCGGGACGCCGTCGTCTTTCCGGAAATCGTCTCGCGGCTGTGCCCCGCGCCGTGCTCCGGCGCGTGCGCGCGCACGGACGCGGGCGGCGCTATTGACCTCGGCGGGCTTGAGCGCGCCGTCGTCAGTCTCACGCGCGATAAGCGGCGCGACGGCTACGCCATACCGCAAAAGTCCGGCACAGCCGCCGTTGTCGGCGCCGGGCCTTCGGGGCTGTCCGCCGCGCTGTCGCTCGCGCTGAAACGCTATGACGTAACTGTATTTGAGCGGGAGAGCTCCTGGGGCGGCTCGCTGCGCTCTCACGCGGAATTCGGCGCGTTTGACGCTGAGTTTTCCCAAAGCTTCGCGTCCCTCGGCGCGGAATTTCAGTTTGGCCGCGAAATATCCTCTCTCGCGGAGCTTTCGGGCTTCGGCGCGATATACTTAGCGACCGGTTCCGGCGGAGAGGCTTTCGGCCTTCTCGCGGGGCTTGACCTCGAGTCGCTCGCAACATCCGACCCGCGCGTTTTCCTTGGCGGCGGGCTTACGGGTGCGGAGCTTATGGATGCGATAGCGCACGGCCGCGCGGCGGCCCGTTCTCTCGAATCGTTCTTTCAGATCGGCAAAGCGCCGCCCGCCGCCCGCGCGCCCGTGTGCTCCTGGACGCCGGATACGTCTGAGATCGAGGCCGCTCCCCGCGTCGCTCCCGCGGACCCGTCCGGCGCGTTTACGGATATTGAGGCCCGCGCCGAGGCCGCCCGCTGCCTGAAATGCGACTGCGACGTCTGCCTGCAAGGCTGCGAAATGCTCCGCCGCTTTCACAAGCTGCCGATGAAAATAGCCTCCGAGGTCTTTACGGATATTCACGCCAACCCGCCGTATTCCTCGCACACCTTAACGCGCGAAGCGTATTCGTGCAGCGACTGCGGCCACTGCAAGCGCCGCTGCCCCGAGTCAATTGACGTCGGAGAGCTGCTGCGCCTCTCCCGCCGCGCGCGCGTCGAATCCGGCGCCGCGCCGCCGGCGCTGCACGACTATTGGCTGCGCGAAATGCGCTTTTCGTCGGACGGCGCGGCGTTCTATTCGGCGTGCAACGAAAAAGGCTCCTGCGAATACGTGTTCTTCCCCGGCTGTCAGCTCGGCGCGTATGACCCGCGTCACGTATCGCTTTCGCTTGCGGCGCTGCGAAAAAACTATGACGCCGGCGTCTTTTTAGGTTGCTGCGGCGCGCCCGCGTATTGGGCCGGCGACGACGCGGCGCTCGAAGAAAACTCCGCGCTTATCCGCCGCGCGTGGAGCGAGCTCGGCGAGCCGGTATTTGTCTTGGCCTGTATGACTTGCGAGAAATTATTTTCTGATTTATTTCCCGAAATAGAATGCGTGTCGCTGTATGAAATGCTGGCGGCGATGGATTGCGAACAAGCCGCTTGTAATTTAAATTGCGCGCCTACGGCGCGGCCTACTGCCGATCTCCCCCGGAACGGGAATCTGGAATGCGACACACGTTTACACAATGCGTTGCCGGAGGCGGATCCAGCCGTGCGCGAAGCGTATATGGAAAGCACACGGGCCTCTCCTGTCCGGGCGCCCGGGCGAAGCCTGTATTTTCAATCCGCCGCGATATTTGACCCGTGTTCCGCGGCGGAGGACGAGCGCGTCAGAGAATCCGTCCGCGCGTTGGCCTCGCGGTCCGGCGTCGCTCTGTCCGAGCTCTCCGAATCCGGTAAATGCTGCGGTTACGGCGGCAATATCAGGCTCGCGAATCCCTCGCTCTACGAGGAGATCGGCTCGAACCGCGCCGCGGCGTCGGAGCTGCCGTATATCGTCTACTGTGCCAACTGCCGCGCCGTTTTCGCCGCGCGCGATAAGCAGTGCGCGCACATCCTCGATATAGCCTTCGGCCTCGCGCCCGCGGAAATTCCCGACATAGACACGCGCCGCCGCAACAGTCTGGAGGTAAAGCGCTTGATATCACAAGAATTTTCGAGCGGCTCCGCCGTTTTCCCGAAAGCCGAGCCGTGGGAGGATATAAGCCTCATAATCGCCCCGGACGTCGCCGAGCGCGTTGACCGCAAGCTGATATCTCTCTCCGATATCCGCGAGGCGCTGTATCTCGCGCGCGAATCCGGCGCGTATTTTGAAGCCTCCGACGGCACGCGGCAGTGCTCTATGGCGCGCCCCGCCCTTGTCTACTGGGTGCGCTACCGCTTGTCGCCCGGCGGCACTTACGAAGTCCTCGACGCGTATTACCACCGTATGAAATTTGAGGGAGCCTGACGTATGGAAGCTGTAAAACCCGAAGAAAATTGGCTCTGCGGCAAGTGCAACGTCACGCTCGAGACGAAAAAAACAGTGTTTTCCTACCTCGGCCGCTCGTTTACGCACGATGTGGACGTGTGCCCCAAGTGCGGCGCCGTGCTCATCCCGCGCGAGCTTGCGGAGGGCCGTATGGCGGAGGTGGAAGAGCAGCTTGAGGACAAATAACGGCGACAAGGAGTGATCACATAAATGAACCTCGGCAAAACGGAAAGCGTATGCCCCGTATGCTTAAAACGTATTCCGGCGGAGCGGACGGCGCGCGGCGGCGACGTCTATTTAGATAAGCTTTGCCCGGAGCACGGGGCGTTTTCGGCGCTCGTCTGGCGCGGCGGCCTCGGCAAAGAATTCGATAAATGGAGGTCATACGCGCCGCCGGCGGACGCGGATTTATCGTCCATCTCTATCCCCGGCAACAAGACCTGCTGCGCTCTCGTCGAGGTCACAAAACGCTGCGATCTGCGCTGTCCCGTCTGCTTCGCCGAGAGCGGAGATTCGGCGGCGGAGCCGTCAGTCCGGGAGCTGTCCGAGACGTTCCGCGCGCTCGCGGACGCGGGGAATACATTTGTCCAGCTCTCGGGCGGGGAGCCGACCGTACGGGACGATCTGCCCGAAATAGTCGCGGCGGCGCGCCGCGCGGGGTGCGAGACCGTGCAGCTCAATTCCAACGGACTCCGCCTCGGGCGGGAGCCGGGCTTCACAAAGGCGCTGGCCGACGCCGGGCTGTCCTTTGTGTTTATGCAGTTTGACGGCGTGACGGACGGCGTGTATAAAGCGTTGCGCGGCCTTCCCCTGCTTGCGGAAAAGCGTGCCGCCATCGAAGTCTGCGACCGGGAAAATATCGGCGTGACGCTCGTCCCGACGCTTGTTCCGGGCGTAAACGACGGCGAGCTCGGCGAGATCATAGCTTTCGCGGTGCGGCACTCGCCCGCCGTGCGCGGCGTACATTTTCAGCCCGTGTCATACTTCGGGCGGTACCGGGACATCGTGCCCTGCCGGGTAACGCGCACCCCCGTTGCAGGGACGGTGTACGGTGGATCGTCGCCGCGGATGCGGCGTTCCCCGTGCGCGCACGCACGTACAATCGCTCCCGCGATAAATCGCGCCCCTACGCATCCGCCGGATAACGCAAGGATCACGCTGCCCGAGGTCCTGCGGGCGATTGAATCGCAGACGTCGGGCAAATTCAAAATACGCGATTTCAATCCGTCCTCGTGCGATCATCCGTGCTGCGGTTTTCACGGCGATTTTGTCGTCCTGCCGAAAGGCCGGATAATGAAGCTCACGAAAAAATACGACCCGGACGCCTGCTGCGCCGCCGACGCGCATTTGAAGAACCGCAGCTTTGTCGCCCGCCGCTGGACGCGCCCGGACGAATTAAACGGCCTCGCTGCTCAATCCGGTGATACCGATTATAGAGATATGTCGGCGTTCCTATCCCGCGTCAAGTCGCACGGGTTTACGATATCCGCGATGGCGTTTCAAGATGCGTGGACGCTCGATCTGGAGCGCCTGCGCCGTTGCAGCCTGCACGTCGCGGACGGAGCGCGCGTAACACCGTTCTGCGCGCGGTATTTGACAAAAGCGTGATGCGCGATATTGCAGGCGCCCCGCGCCATCCCGGCGGAATCGTCTTGACGGAGCGCGCGTTGCGGCTTGCGGGGATTTCGGCGGACGACGGGAAGACGGGCGGTCGAGGACGACCGCCCCTACAGGGGACGGGGTGCGGCGGATCGGCGGACGGCGTTTATACGACGACGGCAGTCGCGGGAATAACCGCCGGCAACATTGATATGGAAACGGCAGTCGCCCGGAACGGGCGACCGGGCGTAGCCCGTAATTTCAATATCAATATCAAGCGCGCGAGCGCGCTTGATATTGGTTGCGGGGACGGTCAGACGGTCGCATTGCTGCGCCGCCTCGGATATGAAGCCTTAGGCGTTGACGAGGGCGCGGAGAGCTTGCCGTTCGGGGACGCTGAATTTGACCTTGTGATGCTTGAGTGCGTGCTGTCCGTCCTTAAAAATCCCTTGGCTGCGCTACGCGAAGCGAGGCGCGTACTGACGCGGCGCGGGAAGCTGATAATCAGCGACGTTTTCGGCGGCGCGGACGCGCCGGAGGCTATGAAAAACGCCGAAGCGGCGCGCGCGCTGCTCTCCGCCGCCGGCCTTTCCGTCGAAATTGAGGAAGACCACACGGCGGCGCTTGTGACTTACGCCGCCGAGCGCGGCGTCTCCTCCGGGCGCTCCCGCCGATATATCCTGTTCATTTGCAAGCCGACAGATCCGCTGACAAGCTGGCTGGCGCAGAGGCTCGGCTCCGACGCGCCAAGCCGCGCGCTGCTCGAAGAATTTCAGCTCAAAAATCTGCGCGAAACGCTGACGCTCGCCGCGGCGCGGAGCCGGTTTTACCGCGAGCGTCTGCGCGGGCTCGATATCGCCGAAATCGCCTCGCGCGGCGCGGCGGCGGAGATATTGCGGGAGCTGCCTTTTTCGTATCCGGAAGAGCTTCGCGCGCAGCCGCTCGCGTTTCTGTGCGGCACGGCGGCAGACGCTTCGCGCGTCGTCACGCTCGGCACCTCCGGGACTACGGGCGGGCCGAAGCGCGTATTTTTTTCCGCCGACGAGCTTGAAAGCACGGTTGATTTTTTCGACTGCGGTATGCGCAATATCGCGTCACCCGGGGGGCGCGTTATGATTTTTATGCGCGGCGCCGGCGTCCCGGACGGCGTGTGCGACACGCTGACGCGCGGCCTCTCGCGCTTTGGGTGCGAGGGGATATCGTTCGGCGAAATTTCGCGCGGCGGCGGGCCGTCGTCACCGGAGGCGGCGCGGCGGGCGCTGCTTGAATCGGGCGCGGACTGCGCCGTCGGCATAGCCGCTCAGATGCTTGAGATCGCGTCGCTCGGCGGGACTCAGCCAAGGCTTAAAACCGTGCTTCTCAGCGCGGATAATATTCCGGCGCAAACCGTCCGCGCGCTCGAAAACGCTTGGGGCTGCGAGGTATTTTCCCATTTCGGAATGACAGAAACCTGCTTCGGCGGCGCCGTGGACTGCCCGGAGCACGCGGGAATGCACATACGCGAGCCGGATATGATTTTTGAAATTATCGATCCCGTTTCCGGAGAATCCCTACCCGACGGGGAGCGCGGGGAAATCGTCCTCACGACGCTCTCGCGCCGCTGTATGCCGCTCATCCGCTACCGGACGGGGGATTTTTCGCGCGTCGTCGAGGGGGAATGCCCCTGCGGCTGCCTTCTCAGGCGGCTTGACGAGGTCGAGGGACACGCCTGATTTGCGGGCGAGCGGCCCCGGTAAGCCCGCCCGCAAAAAAATTTTGAAAAAAACACGAAAAACATATTTACAAGCCGTTCCAACTATGGTAGAATAAGTTCAAATGCGGCAACGCCCGCGACCATATCCGAAGATAGCAGCCTAT
>JAISAA010000161.1 GCA_031266955.1 Oscillospiraceae bacterium
GACCCGAAAGGCACGGCGACGAGAGCCGAGGTCGCGGCGATGTTACGCCGGTTTATCGAAGCTGTGGAGAAATAGCCGGATAATCGGCCCGAAGAAAGCCCCGGAAAGATTTGAGGCAAGCAATCTTTCCGGGGCTTTTCGCGCTGCGCCTGCGCGGAGATCAATTTCAGAAGAGCGGGCATACAAGCTGTGATAAAGAACAATTGTTTACAAAAAATTTTATTTGCCTTCATTGATGGGGGAGAATGAGCGTGTATAATGGAGGCGTTCGCAATTAAATTTATTACATTCAAAACGGAGGCTGCAATGAAATTCTACAACATCAGCGTCAAGGACGCGAAAGGCGCGCAGGTCAGTATGTCCGAGTACGCCGGAAAGGTTCTGCTCATCGTCAACACCGCGACGGAGTGCGGGTTCACGCCGCAGTATGCGGGCTTACAGGACTTGTACGTGAGGTACCGGGACCGCGGCTTTGAAATCCTCGATTTCCCCTGCAATCAGTTCGGGCATCAGGCGCCCGGCACGAACGAGGAAATCGCAAGCTTCTGCGAGGGGCGGTTCGGGACAACGTTCCGCCGGTTCGATAAAATCGAGGTCAACGGCGCGAACGAAAGCCCGCTGTACACTTGGCTGAAATCGCAAAAAGGCGGCGTCGGCGGCGCGAATATCAAATGGAACTTTACGAAGTTTCTGTTAGACCGCAGCGGCGAGGTCACCGCCCGCTACGCGCCGACAAAAACGCCCACCGCGCTTGAGGCCGACGTTTCAAAGCTGTTGGAGGCGCCGGTATGAACAAGGTCATTTACGCCACAAGGACGGGCAACACAAAAAAACTCGCGCTTGCCGTGGCAAAAGGCGCGGGCGCCGTCGCGCAATCGCTTGATGAAGCCGGCACGATAAGCGGCGTCGATACGCTGTTTGTCGGCGCGAGCATTTACGCGGGAAAGATCGACGAGAGGCTGCGCGCTTTCCTCGGCGGGCTCACTCCCGATATTGTAAAGCGCGTGGCGGTATTCGGCTCGGCAATGGGCAAGAGCTCCGCGCTCGCGGAGATCAGTGAGCTGCTCGCCGCCAACGGCGTCGCCGTCTGTGACAAAGAGTTTTCCTGCAAGGGGCGGTTCCTGCTGTTCAACCGGAATTGCCCCGACGCCGGCGATTTGGCGAACGCGGAGGCTTTCGCTAAAGAAATAGCCGGGAAACAGTAGCTTAAACGATGAAGTATGTTCACGGCGGCATTTCACGCAATCCGGTGACGTCCGGGTCGCCCGGCAGGAGCTCGGCAAGCTCGTCGAGCTTTGGGCGCGCCTCGTCCGCTCGTCCGGCGCCGAGCAAAAAGCGCGCGAGCAGCTTTTTGAAGAAAATCCAGCCCTCGGCGTTTTCACACGCGGCGCAGACGAACTCCCCGGCGGCGCAGAACGCTTCGAGCTGCTCGTCGGGGACTTCCTCGCGCGTGAGCAGCCACTCGGCCGCCGCCGTGAATAATTCCCGCCGCTGCTTTGTCAGTCCCGACGCGTCGCCGATTCGCGCGCCGAGCTTTTCCGGCGCGGCGAGCTGTTTTGTGCACTCGTGAGAGAAAATATCTATCACGCCGGCGATTTTTTCGTGCTCGTGGATTTCGGCGTTCAGCAGGACGTTCAGCGTGTCTTTTATGGCGTTCATATAGACGAGCAGGAGAAATTCCTCGTTGCGCGGGGTGACGGCGCCGGTTTTTGATATGAGAAAGCTGCGGGAGGCTTCGTGGAGTATGCGGTCGGAGGCGATGCGTTTTGCGTCCAGCTTGTAGGATACGGATTTTGGCGAGATATAATAGTTGTGCAATGCTTCGGCAAGGATCCCGACACGGGAGGCGTTGCGGAACGCCTCCATCGAAAACACCGTATCCGCGCCGTATGTTACGGCTTCCGTCCGGGAAAAGTCGCATTTTCGCAGTACCGACAGCCTGAATATTTTTGCCCAAGCCGTGCGGACGAACTGATGATACAACGAAAAATACTCTGAAAATCCTCCGCGCTCTACGATCAGCTCGCGGCTTAAAGCTCTCACGCCGTTGACGTTCCCTGTCTGCGCATCGACGAAGGCATTGCCGCACACGACGATATCGAGATTTTCCCGTTCTGAAAATCTAAGGCTCTTTTCAAGAAAATCCGGCAGATATTCGTCGTCCGCGTCAAGCTCCGCGACGAAATCGCATTCCGTATTTATGATTTTTGCTGTAACGTCCGAAAAAAGCTCCGTTCCGAATATATTCCGTTCGTTACTCCACGATCGCACGCGGCTGTCCTTCGACGCGTATTCGCTGATAATATCTCCGGTGCGGTCGGTTGACGCGTTGTCGATTATGATATACTCGAAATTTGTGTAGGTCTGACCCAGCACGCTGTCAATTGCCCGGCGAAGCGTATTTTCGGCGTTACGGGCCGGAGTCCAAATGATCACTTTATAAATTTACCCGCACCCCCGGTTCCGATGACGATTTTTGCCGTGATTTCAGCGCATTACAACGGAAACAATATTCCGTGGTAATACCCCCGCCGCGGCAGGCGTCTGAGCTCCGCAATAATGGCAAAAAGGACGCTAAAAAGCCCCCCGGAACGCATCCGGAGGGCAAATTACGCGGAAAAGGGCAGGGCAAAGCGAGACCGGCAAAAGAATTTTTTCGACCGGCCCGTTAAGTCGCGCGCTTTTTCAGCCGATATACCGCTTTAGAACGTCAAAAGCGCGTGAAAATCTCTCGGCGGGTCTCAAAATCGCTCGGGGATTATGTAAAGAGGGACGAAAACCGCGCGCCGTATACCACGGAATATTGTTTCCGTGGTGTTTTTGTTTTTACTCAGAGCAGCAGATGGAGCGATTCCAGCCGCTTGCGGTGCGTTTCGGCTGTTTCGGCGGTGTATATCCGAGTCGTGTTCACGTCTGAGTGCCCGAGCACGTCGGCGAGAGCGGCGAGATTCGGGAATTTCGCGAAAAACGTCCGCGCGAAAAGCCGCCTGAGATTGTGCGGGAACACGCGCGAGGCGAGGACGCCGGCTTTTGCGCCCAAAGCTTTCATCTCGCGCCATATCCTGTGGCGGTCTATCGGCTTGCCCGTGCGCGTTACGAAGATCGGGCCGGAGGTTATTCCTGCGCTTTTAGCTCGCGCAAGAAGCGCGCGGCAGAGCTTGGGCTGTAAGAACAGCTCGCGCGTTTTGCCTTTCAATCGTATCTCGGCGCGTCCGGTTTGCGCGGCTTCTACCGTGATATATTGAAGCTCGGATACCCGAGCGCCTGTCGCAAGCAGAACTCTGATCGCGAGGGCGATGTTTGATTTACCCTCGTGCTCGGCTGCTTTGATGAGGCTTTCGGTCTCGTTGCGGCTGAGCTCTTTTTCCTCGGGCAGAAATGTTTTGCGCTGGATTTTGAGGGATGAAATTTTCAGCTCGCCGAGACCGAGGTAGTTAAGGAAGCTGTTTACGGCGGCGATCATTCCGTTCGCGCCCGCCGCGCTGTAGCGCGATGTGACGGTTTGCTTCCACGCGATGGCGACGTCGCGCGTGATCTCACCGTCGGAGAAGCCGGCGAACGCGCCGGCGTAGCGCGTGTATTTCGAGATCGTCTCTGAGCTTTTTTCCTCGCGGCGGAGGTGCTCCGCATAGTCTTTCGCCGAATACTGTGTCATTTGTGTGGCTCCTTTATTTTTGTTTTGAAGGTTTAGGTATTTTACAGTATTCCCGGCGGAAACGCATAAAAACATTGAATACGGCGGCGGGCGGCGCCTTGCGCATAAAACAAAATCCAAATTTTTTCGCTAAAATGAAAAAATATGCTTGCCATTCCCCGCCCG
>JAISAA010000210.1 GCA_031266955.1 Oscillospiraceae bacterium
CCTCCGCCGGCTTGCCGCATCTGGGGCAGTACACCGGGCGCGACCAAGTGTGCAGCAGCCGCGAACCGCATTGAGGGCATCTGAATCCGATAAAACCCAATATCAAAGCTACCACTATCAACGCACCGCCGAAGCCCGTTAACGCCCTCACGCCTCCCGAAGCTTCGGCAACTGAATATCCTTCGGTCAGTATAAACCCGGCTGTGATACAAGCGCTTCCGAGTACGGCAAGAACGATGACTACGACCGTGAGCTTTCTGAGTGACAATTACGTTTCCTCCTACGCGCGCACGCCGCCGCACCGCGGCGTTCCCCGTGCGCGCACGCACGTTAAATCATAGCGCGCAGCGCTATAGCTGCTTTAACGCATTGATTTTTACGCCCGGGCCCATCGTGCTCGCCGTGACACAGCTTCTGATGTACTGGCCTTTGGCGGCGGCGGGTTTCGCTCTGATGACCGCCTGGACAAGCGCGTTGTAGTTGTCGGTGAGCTTTTCCGCGCCGAACGAGACCTTGCCTATCGGGCAGTGGATTATATTTGTCTTGTCAAGGCGGTATTCGATTTTACCGGCCTTGATCTCGGTTATCGCCTGCGCGATGTTCGCAGTGACGGTACCGGCCTTCGGCGTCGGCATAAGGCCCTTTGGCCCGAGTATCTTGCCGAGCCTGCCGACGATGCCCATCATATCGGGCGTGGCGACGACGACGTCGTAATCGAAGAAGTTTTCTTTTTGGATCCTGTCCACAAGCTCTTGCCCGCCGGCGTAATCCGCTCCGGCGTCAAGCGACTCCTGAACGCGCTCTTCTTTGCAGAACACGAGCACGCGGCGGGCTTTGCCCGTGCCGTGCGGGAGGACTATCGCCCCGCGCACCTGCTGGTCAGCATGGCGCGAGTCCACGCCGAGCTTGATATGAAGCTCGACCGTTTCGTCGAATTTCGCCTTCGCGGCGCCTATTACAAGACCGAACGCGTCCGTCGCGTCATAGAGCGTCGTTTTTTCAACGAGCTTTGCGCTCTCTTTATACTTTTTACCTCTAAACATAGCAATCAGCCCTCCACCGTAATTCCCATACTGCGCGCCGTGCCCGCTATCATACTCATCGCCGCCTCAATGCTGCCGGCGTTGAGATCCGGGAGCTTTTGCTCCGCGAGCTTGCGGACTTCATCCCGGGATATGCTCGCGACCTTGTCGCGCTGCGGCACGCCGGAGCCTTTTTCGACGCCCGTCGCCCGCTTCAGCAAGTCTGGGACCGGCGGGACTTTCGTCACGAACGTGAACGTCCTGTCCGCGTAAGCGGTGATAACGACGGGGATCGTCATACCCGCGTCCTTTGCCGTGCGCTCGTTGAACTCCTTGATGAACTGCGGGATGCTGACGCCCGCCTGACTCAGCGCCGGGCCTACCGGCGGTCCCGGCGCGGCCTTTCCCGCTTGGATTTGCAGCTTTACCTGCCCTGTAACTTTTGCAGCCACTGTGTTTTCTTCCTCCTAATATAAAGTGGTGTCGGCGAGACCGCGGGCGAACGCATAAATAATTGTTATGCCGGCACGGTCTCTCCCACTGGGAAACGCATAAATAAATGTATTGCTCCGGCGGAAAATATCAATCCGCTTCGATTTGATCGAAATCAAGATCGACGGGCGTTTCTCTGCCGAACATGGATACTATGACGCGCGCGCGCGCGCGATCCTTGTCGATATCCTCGACGGTTCCGAAAAAGCCCAGAAGCGGGCCGTCTATTACCCTCACCGTAGACCCGACGTCGTACCCGACTATGATCTCCTGCTTTTCGCCGTCCTCGCTCTTTTCAAGGCTCATCGAGCGTATTTCCACATCCGTGAGCGGTATCGCCTTGTTCGCGGAGCCGACGAAGCCCGTCACGCCGCGCACATTGCGCACGAGATGCCAGCTATCGTCCGTCATGATCATTTTTATCATGACGTAGCCGGGATAGGTCTTGCGCTCTACGGTCTTGTGCTGGCCGTCTACGATTTCCGTCACTGTCTCCATCGGGATGCTGATTTCGAGTATCAGGTCTGTCATCCCGCGGTTTTCCGCGGCCTTTTGAACCGTCTCGGAAACATTTTTTTCATACCCCGAGTACGTGTGAACCACGTACCACATCGCTCCGGTTTCGCTCATATCAACCTCCGAGAGTGATCAGCATTCTGAATATCTGCGCCCCGACCTGATCTACGCCCCAGATGACGATGGCCGCCGCCGCCATTACGACGAGCGACACGAGAGTATTGTTGATGATCTGCTTAGGCGTCGGCCATACGACCTTCTTCAGCTCGCTTTTCATCTCGCGGAACCAGCGCGCCAATCTGTTCTTTTTACGAACCTTTTTCTTCTCCGGGGTCTTCGCGCCTTCGGTTTTTTCCAGCTTTTCTTCTGACAACAAAAACACATCCTTTCCAATTTTTTGCCCGATTTTTTTGTCCGGTTTTTACCGATTTAATACCGCCTCTACCCGCTTATTTCGTCTCGCTGTGCAGAGTGTGACGGCGGCAGAAACGACAGTATTTGTTTCGCTCCAACCGGTCCGGCGTGTTTTTCTTGTTCTTGAACGTGTTGTAGTTGCGCTGCTTGCACTCGCTGCAACGCAGGGTTATTTTGACTCGCATAACGGCTCCTCCTTATTTTTTCGCGATCTTGTCGCGTCAGCCTCCCTGTGTCCCGCGGCGGCCCGAAAAAGCGCCGCGGACGGCGTTTCCGCGCTTAACGGAAGACAGCCCGTTCGCCGACAGGTAGCGGCATTATATCGCACAAGCCACGGCTTGTCAATAGGCCGCGGAAAATTTTTTCGCTAAATGCGACGTAGCATTTAGCCGTGCTTCGCCGCTTGACTTTCCCGCGGGAGTGATATAAAATGCCGTTGTCAATTTTTTTCTCCCGCGCGGCGGGAAATAATCGGAGGTTATACAAAATGAAAAACATCTATCTTGTAAGCGCGTGCCGCACGGCAATAGGCTCGTTCGGCGGCACGCTGAAGGACACCCCGGCGGCAAAGCTCGGCGCGATCACGGCGCGCGCCGCGATAGAGCGCGCCGGACTGAAGCCCGACGCCCTCTGCGAAGTCATTTACGGCTGTGTATTGACGGCGGGGCTCGGCCAAAACGTCGCGCGCCAAGTGTCCGTCGGCGCCGGGATACCGCATACCGTCCCGGCGTACACGGTCGGAATGGTCTGCGGCTCCGGGATGAAGGCCGTCATCGAGGCGGCGCGCGCCATCGCGTCGGGCGACGCTGAGATCATTCTATCGGGCGGCGCGGAGAATATGTCGGCGGCGCCGTACTCAGTCCCGACAGCGCGCTATGGCGCGAGAATGGGCAACGTCTCGATGAGCGATACTATGGTAAACGACGGTCTGTGGGACGCTTTCAACGACTATCATATGGGCATCACGGCGGAAAACATCTGCGACGAATGGGGCATAACGCGCGAGGAATTGGATGCTTTCGCCCTCGCGTC
>JAISAA010000013.1 GCA_031266955.1 Oscillospiraceae bacterium
GGGCTGTGGGACACGGAGCACCGCGATTTCGCGCGCCGCGTCGCGGAAAACTATTGCACCGCGCTGTATAAGGACAACTTCCCGTTCTTCATCGACGCGAAAACCGGCGAGGGGCTGTATTACGGCTGCAGCTGGAGCAACTGCGCGTATACTATTTTGGCAAAAATGATAAGCGAGGGCTGAGGCAGGTTTTAATATTAATTGCAACAGGCCGAATTGCGGCGCCGCGCAAATGCGCGGATGTGGATTTAATGTGCGCGGGCGCACCGTTCCACCGCCCTGTAGGGAGGGGCCGACGCCCTCGGCGGCCCGCCGTTTCCCGTCCCGTAGGGGCCGAACTGTGTTCGCCCGGTTTCCTTGGTTGGAGGAGGTATCCCTTTTCGCCTGCACGGCGGGCGCCCCATTTCTTTGCGGAAAGAAATGGGGGAAAGAACCGCCAAAGGAAGTGTCCTTTGGAATCCTCTGAATCGCGGGGGCTTACGGGGGGTTGTTTGCAGTCGGTAGGCGCGGCGCTGTCATTTGCGGGCGGTTTCGGGGGGCGTGGTGCGGTGGCGCTCGGTGTCAACACGCGAATCTGAGCGTTTCGCTGCCGCCCTGCTGTGCGGATGGTAGGGGCGATGTTGCATCCGTCCGTAGGGGCGCGATTTATCGCGCCCTATTTGGGTATACGCGTTGCGCCGTAAGGGCGGCTGGCGGATGGCAATCCGCCAGCCGTCTGTTCCCCTCCACAGGAGGGGAACCCCCGCAAGGGGCGGGGTGGTCTTACGGAGGAATGTATTACCCGCGGACAGATTGCTTAGGCGACGATTCCCGAGGAAACCACCCCGTCGCTTCGCGCCACCCCTCCACCGGAGAGGAATTTCGGACGGTGTGCGACCGGACCGTCCGGTGCCCTTCGGGCGCTGATAATTATGGCGCGCCGTAGGCGCGACCGCCCGCGCGCAAAATTTGTCGGAAAAACGAAAAAAATGTCTTTACAGGAGCTTCCACCTGTGGTAGAATAATCTCAACAGCCCAATACTCGACGCTGACAGCCGATGTAACATTTTATATTAAATGTTACATCGGCTGTTTTTCGCTTGCCCTTCAACGCTTTTTGCTCTCCGAAATTTGATTTGCAGCCACTCTGTAAGCCTCTGCGCTTCCGAAAAAGCCTTTGCTTGCAAGGGCTTTTTGGGCCATGTAACATTTAATATAAAATGTTACATGGCCCGGCGGCGCTGAACGGCAAAAATTTAGGGACGGAGGGAAAGCAAATGTGCGTTATAAAATGCCCGAGAATACCGCCATAACCACCCCGTAGCGGTTCTGGAGCGTTCTGAAGCGTCTCTGGAACATTCCGAAGCGCTTCAGGAATATTCTAAAATCATTTTGGAATGTTCCTAAACGCCTCCGGGATATTCCGGAATCTCTCCGGAGCAGTTCGGAGGAACACCGGAATTTGAAAAGGGATCGTTTGAAGATATCGTTGAGGCAATTGTGCCGTGAGCATACGCACGCTCTTAAGTAAAAGTAAAATTATAATTCAAAAACATAAATAATGGAGGGCATTTTATTATGTATAACAATATCGGAGAGAAAATCAAAGGTTTAGCAAAGGTCATCGCTTGGATAGGCATTATCGTCAGTGTAATTGCCGGTCTTATTCTTATTGTTGAAGGCAGTGACAGTTACTATGGCGGTGGAATTCTAATAAGCGTAGGTATTGTCGTCGTGGTCGTCGGCACGTTAGTTTCTTGGATTGCATCGTGGTTTATGTATGGCTTTGGAGAGTTAATTGAAAAAACGGCGGAAATTGCAAGAAATACTGCAAAAGGAGCTTTTTCTGGCTCAATAACAGAAAAAATGGAGTATGATGAAAAGTTGAAAATATTGCTTGGATTGAAAGAAAACGGGTTGATTTCAGAAGAAGAATTTGCAATAAAAAAGCAAGCGCTGCTCAAGGGGGAATAAGGCTATGAAAGAGTATAGGAAAATTGAAGGCTTCAGGATAGCGATGGGCACTGTCGCTGTCTTATCGGCGGTATATGCCGGATTTCGTTTTTTAACTTGGCCGGCGTCTTTCCAACATATTATATGTATGATTGCAATGGCTATGTGCGCAATTTATGCTTTTGCTGTTTATGGGGAAAAACAAAATGGTCTTTTCGGATTCGCTGCAATTACGTTTGCGGTAAGATATGTGCCGTACTATATTCGGTGGATTCCATTATTTTTTGAAGATATCGCTGTCCTAATCTTACTTGCCGACATACTGGTCGGTGTGATTTTTATTATCATAGCTTTACAATATTTTAAGAAATCAATATCAAAAATATTGCCGATAGTTGCTATTGCTTTGGAAATTCTTTCGACTATAATACAGTCCATAAGCGGTTTTACCGTTGATATTTATACGGTCTTTAATTTATTGTATTACGTTCCGTTTTTGTTGTTTATATTATTTTGTCCGTCAACTCATAAAAGATTTAAAATAAACCAGAAACTGATGACTGGCAACGTTGATGAACAACTGACGTATTTGAAAAATGAACTTGCATACTGTAGAATTACCCAGCAAGAATACGATTACAGACGAAAAGCTCTGCTGGATGAGCTATAAGCGAGCTGCAATGAAAAGGCGCGGCGCGGGCGGTCAAGGCGACCGCCCGTACACGTTTCCCCGTATTCCGTCCTGTAGGGGCGACCGTCCCCGGTCGCCCGCCGTCTCTGCGCCGCCCGCGTTCCCCGTAGGGGACGATGGCAATCGTCCCGCGCTCATCGTGCCGCGCCCGGTTTCCGGTGACGGGCGGATTGCCATCCGCCCCTACTACTGTGAAACATCTAAAACTTGTCGTAAAAAGACATAGATTCAATGCATCGCAACGAAAAAGAGCGGCATTTTCTGACAACTTTTAGACGTTTCGGCGTACTACGGACGGGGGCATTGCCGCGCGAACGCGCGTTCCCCGTGCGCGCGGACGTATGATTTAACGCGCGCGCCCCTATATCCGCGCCGTCATACGGGTCGCGATAAATCGCGCGGCAGCGTCAACGTAAATACCGTTCCCCTGCCGGCTTCGCCGGCGGCCGTGACACTGCCGCCGTGCATATCGACGATTTTCTTCACTATACTCAGCCCCAGCCCGCTGCCGCCCAAGCTGCGCTCCCGCGCTTTGTCGGCTTTGTAAAACCGCTCAAAGATATGCGCCAAATCGTTTTCGGCAATGCCGGCGCCGTTATCCTCAATTGTGACGGCGTTATCCCTCAGCGTGATTTTTATGGCGTCCTTCGTGAACTTTATCGCGTTGCCGAGCAGATTGACCCACACCTGAGACATCAAATCCTTATCGGCGGTGATAACGCTCCTTTCCGCGTCAAGCTCTAAATTGATGTTTTTCGCCGCCCATTGCGGCTCCAGCATAAGCGCGATTTCCTGCAGCTGCTTATCAAGCCGGTATTCCGTCGGGTTCAGCGGCTTTTTCTCGCTGCCGAGCGCGGAGAGCTTCAGCAGATTATCGCTCAGGCTTGAAAGGCGCTTCGTTTCGGCTTCGATAATTTCGGCGTAGTGGAGGCGTTCCCCGACGGGAATCGCGTCGTTTTTCAGCAGGGCCGCGAAGCCGCCTATGCTTGTCAGCGGCGACTGTATTTCGTGGCTGACGTTTGAGATAAAATCCTGCCGCATTGTTTCAAGGTCGCCCAAATCACGCGCCATTTTGTTGAACGCCTCCGCCATTTCGCCGTGTGGGTCGCGCTCGTTCGAGCTTATTATCACGTTGAAGTTGCCGCGCGCCACCTCCGCTATCGCGTCAAGTATCTGCCGATGCGGGTCGTTTATATGTTCGTGGTCAAACCAGTGCGTCTGGAATCTGGAGAGCAGCCACAGCACCGTCATATAGGTCAAAACACCCGCGAGAGTACTGAAAAAAGTGTTCCGCAGCAGTATGCCGTAAAGACACGACAGCAGACTGATGCCGCCTATCGTCACGATCCCGACTAAAACGATGCCGAGCGGTTTTCTTTTCGCTTTTTTCACACGACCGCCTCCAGCCGATAGCCCAGCCCGCGCACGGTCGTGATCTTAAACCCGTACTTATCCGCCGGGAACCGTTCGCGCAGACGCCCGATATGAACGTCAAGCGTCCGTTCGTTGCCGTCGAAGTCATAGCCCCAAATATCCTCGATAAGGCTGTCGCGGCTGAACGTGCGCCCCGGACTGCCCGCCAATTTATAGAGCAGCTCAAATTCTTTCATCGGGATATCCTCGCTTACGCCGCCCGCGCTCACGCTGTAGCCGCTCTTGTCGATCACAAGCTTTCCTACAGTCACGGACTGCGACGCTTCAATTTTATAACGCCGCAGCAGCGCCTTGACGCGCAGGATGAGCTCGTCGCCCTCGAACGGCTTTGTCAGGTAGTCGTCCGCGCCGAGTTCAAAGCCCTTGACCTTTGACGGCAGCTCCGCTTTTGCCGTAAGCAGCAGCACGGGTATGTTTTCGTAATATTTCCGCAGCTTGCGCGTAAGCTCGTAGCCGTCCATATTCGGCATCATTATATCTACGATCGCCATATTGACGGCCTCGGTCATGCTTGCAAGCGCGGCGCGCCCGTCTGCGGCCTCGAGCACCTCAAAGCCGCTGTTTCTCAAAAGCGTCCGCACAAGCTCACGGATATACGGGTCGTCATCTGCTACCAATATTTTTGACATACGCTTCACCTCGGCGCGAGTATACAACGCGAATGTAAACGGAGGTTAAACTGGCCCCTAAGCGTCCAGCAGAGCCGCTAAAAGCCGCGCGTCCTCCCGAGCCCGCTCGCCGTGCTCTAAGGCCAGCCGGGTGAGGCGCTGCGATATGTCCCCGCGCTTTTCCGAAAGCTCGCGGACAAGCACAAACGCCCGCGCGGCGTCAAGCTCCTGCGGCGCGCCGAGGCACGGCATTTCAAGCGCTTCTAAGTACGCCCGCAGCTTGGGGTCAACGTCGATCCCGAGCGGCGGCGTCCCCGCCCGCGCCGCGAAAATCAGCGTGTGCAGGCGCATCGACAGCGCGAAATCCGCTTCTTCAATGATCCCGAAATACTCCCTCAGCGTCAGCTCGCGCTCCGGGACGACGGAGGGCATCTCCATTTTCGCGGCGACGGCGCGGCACGCCTCCGCGTCCCCCGGCGGCTGCATCGGCAAAAACAATATATCGCGCCCGAGCTGGAGGCTTATCATATCGCACAGCCGCGCAAGCTCCGGGACAAATCGCTCGCCCGCGTCCCATTTACGCGCCGAAATTACGGCGAACGGGCGCGCGGAGTCCAAGCCAGGCGGCACGCCATTAAATTTCTGCATTCCCAAGGCTTTCAGCGTCTCGCGCCGCTCCGCTTCGTCGGGGAGCTCCATCGTAAACACGGGGTCGCTCGTGACCTTGATGTCCTCCCGCGTCACGCCCATAGAGACGAGCTCGCCGAGCGAGCGCTCGTCGCGCAGCGTCACGACGTCGGCGGACTGCACAGCTTTGAGAACGCGCTCCCTGTTCTTCTCGCGCGTGACGGGACCTATGCCGTTGGCATAGATCATAATTTTGCGCCCGAGCGCGCGGGCGAGCGACAGTATCGCGAGATAATACAGCAGCGAGCGCGTCGAGGTGTGGTCCTGAAGCAGACTTCCGCCGCCGAACACAAGCGCGTCGCACCGCCTTAGCGCGCGGAAAACGCTTACCGGGGCAAACCGATCCACCGCCCGGTAACCGTACCTCGCCCGCGTTTCGCGCGGGCGGCGCGAGAGCACCGTGATCTCCGTCCCGGGCCGCGTTTCGGTGATCGAGCCGTACACCGCCTGCATTATCGCCTCGTCGCCCGCGTTGCCGAAGCCGTAATAACCGCTCATCACGACGCGCCGCGCTGAAATAAGCCCCGAGTAGACCCTTTCGCAGTCGTCCGCCATTTTGGCGACGGAATAACCGGATATCACAAGCTCGCGCCCGAAGGCGCCGAGACGCGCGGCTCTCGCCTCAAAGGTCGGCTTGCCGTACTCGCCGAAAAAATCCGTTATATCCTCGGTGAGACGCCGCGCCGTCGTTTCGCCGCAGCCGCGGCACGTGAAATTCGTCAGCGCGGCGCGCTTTGCGTTTTCCTTTGAAAGCAGTCCTAAATACCCCTCGCTTCCGGCGAGCAAAACGGGCTTCCCGCACGCGCCGGCCTCAAGCGCCGCGCGCGACACGCCGACAAACAGGTCCGCCGTCGCCAAAAGCTCGTTCACATCCGTCCTTGCGCCGGTGAGTATTATTGTTTCCCGCCCGCACTCCGCGTTCACGCGCGCCGCTAACGTCTGAAATTCCGTCTCAGACTCCCCGCCTCCGACTATGACTATCCTCAGCCCCGGTACGGCTCCGGCGAGCTCCTGCGTCGCCGAGATAAGCCCGCGAACGAGCTCCGTCGGCGCCGAATCGGACTTATCCAGCCGCGAGACGTTGACGATAACGGGCGCGTGCTCCGGAATCCCGAGCTCGCGCCGGACGCGCCGCCCGGACACCCCCGGCGAAAATTTTTCCGTGTTGACGCCGTTCACTGTGATCGTTATATTCCCCGCGTCAACGCGGTAATTGTCGAGCAGATATTTTTTGATGTCCTCCGAAACGGCGAGTGTTCTTTCGCCCCAGTCGGAAAACAGGCGGGACAGACCGCGCGCCTTGAACACCCAGTGCGCCGTCGTCACGAATTTGAATTTATATATCGGCCTCAAAAGCCCGCACAAAAACGCCGGTATGCGCGCGTGGGCGTGGACGACGTCGAATTTTTCGGTTTTCATCAGAAACGACAGCGCGCCGAGCGCGCTTGCCATATCGCGCGGGCGGCGCGTGTTCAGCGGCGCGATGAAATGCTTCGCGCCGCATTCCGTTACGTCCGAGACGTAAACTCCCCCGGCGGATACGACTGTTACGTCGTGACCGCGCCGCGTCAGCTCGCGGGCGAGCTCCGTCACGTGCGTTTCCGCGCCGCCTATGCCGAGGCTCATCGTCGCGAGCAGTATTTTTTTCATATGACAATTCCTTTGGCGTTCACCGCTTTTGCAATAACGCTCACCGCTCTTGCGGCGATATATCGCTTATCGCTCCCGATATCGCGGCGTATTTCGTGATGTATTTCAGCTCTTGATTTATGTTGAGCTCAAACGTGCGGTCGGCGTAATAGCTTCCGTTGGAATGCGAGCAGTCGGCGTAGATCGTTATAAACGCGTCCACCTTGCTCTCGATCTTCCCCAAGACGTAGGTGCCGTCCGCTTTCTGAGATTCGGTGCGCGCCTCCTGAGTTTTGACCGCGGTGATCTTTCCCGCGGGCACGCCGCTTTCGAGCCAGATGTAGTCGCCCTCGCGCAGCAGCGCGGCCACCGGCGCGCGCATATTGCGCACCGTCACCGTGTATTCCACCGGGACCGTGTCAAGGGAGCCCGAAACCTGCTCCACGACATTGTTTTTCATAGCGGCTGCGATAAGCACCGCCGCGACGGCGAGGACGACGATCAGATCGATAAAGCTGACCTTGCCGAATATCCGCCCGTTTTCGTCGATGATTTTTTTCATTTCCCTCACCTCTCCATATCGAGT
>JAISAA010000020.1 GCA_031266955.1 Oscillospiraceae bacterium
GGCGCGCTCCGACCGTTCGGACATAAAAATCCCTCCCGAGTATTTGTAAATTTTCAAGTTATCGCCCAACGCATTGTACCAAAGCCCGCCCGCCGGTGTCAATAAAAAATAGCTTAGCCTGGATCGTCGGCTATGTCCTCTATCATATTCGTAACGAGCGTATTTAGCTGCGCGGCATTCTTTGATGTGATAACCGGCTTGCCCGTTTGCGCTTCGACGGCCTGCCGGGCTACTCCGGCGACACTGCCGCCCCTTTGCGCGACCTTGACATTTTCATTGAAATTTCCGGGTTCCTCTGTTTTGGAAATCTCGGTCGTCGTCGCTTCCGCGAGCATACCCAAGACCAATTCGAGGGTCGTCATATTGTCGCGCAAATTCTCTTTCTTCAAGCCTTTAAGCTCTTTATACCTCCGAGTAGTCATGCCCGACCACGCTTTGGAGATCTCGTCGGTCAATATGGCGTATTCCACGCCTTTTTTTACGCCGCGGTTATCCCATTCGTCGGTAAGCTCCTTGCGCACCTGTATCGCCTGTAGGCGTTGATTTATCCATTCGCGGCCGTAGCCTTTTTTCAAATACGTTTCAAGCGCGCGTTCTATCGTCAGCTCCGGGTCAATCGTTTCGTCAATACGCTCGCTTCCCACGCGGGCGAGCCACGCCTTAAACGGCTCCGCTTTCGGCGACGGTACGGATTGGATAAGGCGCAAAACGCCCTCGGCGCTTGCGGCTGTGATACGGCGTTTTTTCCCGTCTGCCGCCATCATTTCAACCGGGGTACAAATTGTACCCCACTTCAAATGCAGCTCCGGATCGCGGCTCCGCATTTTCTTTATGTACTGCTTAACGTCCGCGCTATCGGTCAAAACAGCCACAATATCTGACACGGAAAAATACCATTCCTGCGTTTCCTCGTCCCATGCGGTGCGTATGCGCTTGTCCTCGAATAGTTGGATTTTGTTATTTTCGTTCATTGGAAAGCCCCCCTTCAAGACCCAAATATTATACACGATCCCGGCCGTTTCGACAATCAAAATTTTTACAACGCCGCGCCGCGGCTTAGATTTAAGCGCGTGCGTACATACGCGTAAAAAATAGTTTATAAGAAGCTGTTTTTTATTGCGTTATGCCGCGCCGGCGTGTATAATATGGGAAGATTCACAAACAAAAAGGAGATGTCAAAATGTTTTTCTACAACTACAACAGCCTCACAACGGAGGAAATCTCGAAAAAGCTCGGTCAGGCGCCCGTCGCGCAGGGCGGCGGAGCAATTCCCTCGCTCGCCGGAAAGACGCTGAAAATCACGCTTGACGGCGGCGTGACGCTCGAAAAAGGCCCCGCGTTAGAGTATGCGTTCTTATCCGACGGGATGCTTACGCTCTCAGAGGACGGCGCCGCCGGCGTCACGGGCCCGTACCGCGGCATCGAGCTCGGCGAGGTCACGCTGTTTACGCATCTGATCCCCGGCACGCAGCGCGGCTACAACGTCATCATCGACGGGCGAGGGCTCGTCACGGTCGTCGAGGTCTGGTTCTCGGGCTTTGACGAAAAGCGCGAGGTGCAGCGCGAGGTCTATTTCGGCTATGTCGGCGGCGGAGAAATTCCCGAAAAGCGCCACTCGCTGACAAACCGCGTGGAGGGCAAGGGCTTTCACTGGAAGGACTGCACGGGCTTTGAAACGCTGGTGTTCTATCCGTCGGTGACATATTCCACGCTCGTCGAGCTCTCCCCCGCGCGCGGCGGGCTGACGATCGCCGCGCCCAGCGACTACATAAAGATCGACGACCGCTTTTTCATCTACGACCGCGTGGAGTGCGAATTCTCAGGGACGTTTACGCTCGACGTTGTGGACCTGTTCACTGTGAAAAGCGCCGGCGTGCGGCTCGGCTTTGACGAGAACGACGCGCTGGAATACCGAGTGTTCACCGCGGACGGTGAGATCACGGGCCAGGCCGCGACGTTTGAGCCCGTCGGCGACTATGGGACAAAGATCGCCGATACGTATGCCGAGCACGGTTCCGCCCCGGTGAAGGGCGCGCGCGCCGTATACCGCCCGCGGCTTATGCACACTGACCTGACGAAGGAGCAAGTGAAAGCTGCGCTGGCAAAACCGGGCATGATCTTTGCCGGAAGCTCTATTATGACGGGCTCCAACAATATGGAGCCGACGGACTATCTCGCGGGAAAGAAATTCACGCTCAGCTTTGACACAAGCCGCTCCTACGAATGGGAGCGCGGCTTCAAGGACGGCGACGTTTCCGAGTCGCGCAAAATCCCCGGCGATATAGTCTGGGAATACGAGGTTTCGGACGCTAAAACCCTGAAATGGCGCGCCGAGGGAGCTTCGGCGTGGAGCGAGGAGGCGTATCAGGCGTTTGAGCCCGCGAAGGATATAATTTTGTTCAGCCACGTGCACACCGGCAGCGAAAACGGACGTTGCGTCACGCTCGCCGTCGATTTTACGACAAGGCTGGCGACTTGTATCGACGCGCAGGTCGGCTCCTGGCGCTCTGACTGGGAAATCGGACACTGCGCGATATTCGGCGTGCTGAAAGCCGACGGGATACGCCCGCCGGAAACGAAGCGGCACCATCACACGACGGAGCTTGTCGGAAAATCGTTCACGTGGGATTACGGAATGAACGTCAGCTCGATACACGTGTACAGCACTCCGGAATCGTATTCGTGGACGATTTTTATGTCCAACGGCTCCGGCGGTATGACGTGGAGCGCGCCCTGCATTTACGTAAAGCTCCGCGACGACGCGTATTTATTCAGTTGGGTCGAGGAAAAGTGCAACGGAAACCAGGGAGTTATGGTGTTTAACCCGAATATAATGCATGACGCCGGATATTTTTACGGTATGAGCGAAAACGGTGTGTCGCTGACGACGCTCGGCGCATTCTCCCGCACCGCCGGAGAATTTGATATATTGAAGCATTTCAAATAAACAATAAAGGCAAATATAAACGCGGCGGACCAATTCGGTCCGCCGCGTTTTATTATTGTGTTTTTGCTTGGCCGATTTCCGGCGAGCGATCAGTCCGTGACGTACGGCAGTAACGCGACGACGCGGGCGCGCTTGATTGCCATCATAAGCTGGCGCTGGTGCGGGGCGCATACCCCCGTCGTGCGGCGGGGAAGTATTTTACTGCGCTCGGAAAGGAAGCGGCGAAGCTTCGCCGTGTCCTTATAATCTATGTTTTGTGCTTTATCGACACAGAACTGGCAGACTTTGCGGCGGCGTCTGTTAGAGCCGTGCGGGCGCGGGTTATCGGCGTTTCTTTCACGCGGTTCGTATGGCATTTATACGGTCTCCTTTGCTGTTTTTCCTGTGCTGTTTTTCTGAAATTGCTGATTTTCCGGGGTTCTTGTCCGGCGGAGGTCAGAACGGCAAATCGCCGTCGTCCTCGTCGTCGAGCTCTGAAAATCCGGACGGCTGCACGGGTGAGGAATATCCGCCGGAATAATCGTCCGGCCTTGATTCCGAGTACGGTGCGCGCGGCGCGGCGCCGGAGCTGTCGCTCCTTTCGCGCTTGTCGCCGGTGAAGTACACATTTTCGGCGATGACCTCCGCGTTGCGGCGCTTGTTTCCGTCCTTATCAGTCCAGTCGCGGATCTGTAAGCGTCCCGCGACGGCGATAAGCTGTCCTTTTACGAAGTATTTCACCATAAATTCGGCGGTCTGCCGCCACGTGACAACGTCAATGAAATCCGTTTGCCGCTCGCCTCCGTCGCGCGGGGCGAAGCCGCGGTCTACCGCGATTGTGAACGATGCCACAGGAGTGCCCGACGTCGTGTGGCGAAGCTCCGGGTCGCGCGTTAAGCGGCCCATTAATACGACTTGGTTCATAATTTCCCTCCTACTCGTCTACGGTGGTGATAAGCGCGCGCATCACGCCGTCCGTTATTCCGAGCACGCGATAGAGCTCCGCCGGAAAATCCGGGGCGGAAGCGAAATGCGCGAGGACGTAATATCCGTCCGGCTTGTCGTTTATGGGGTAGGCCAGCCGGCGCTTGCCCCACAGGTCGGTTTCCGCGAGCTCGCCGTGCTCTCCTATTAAGGCGGAGAACTTTTCGACTGCCGCGGCGAGCTCTTCTTCCGTTTTATCCGGGTCTAAGATGTAAAGAAGCTCGTAATTCGCTGTAGTTTTTGCCATTTTTGCACCTCCTTTTGGACTTGACCCGCCCCCGCGGGTCTTCGGCCCGAGCTTACCGGGCAAGGATCATCCGCGAGCTCTGCTCAAGCGGGATGTCCACAGTATATATTAAAAATTTCCGGCTGTCAAGAATAAGCGAATAAAAAAATAGTTTTTCAAAAACTATTTTTTCGCGCATATGCGCACTCCGTGCGCACGCGCTTTGATTTAAGCCGTGGCGCGGGACGCGCCACATGGCGTTTTTTATAGCTTGCCCACGGCAATCTATAAAAAATCTGAAAAAAACGCTTGACAAGCAAAAAGCGGTGTGGTAAACTCGCGTTCATACAATACATATAATAGATATATGTATTAAAAGTATTGCTGCTGTGACTGAGAAAGGAGCTCCGTATGTTCGACTTCGACGAAACGATCCCGCGCCGCGGAACAAGCTGCATAAAGTGGGACAGCGTCCCGGAGGACGTCATCCCGATGTCGATAGCCGATTCCGACTGGGCCGCGCCGAGCGCGGTGACGGACGCCGTCGCGGAAAGGCTGCGCGGTCATCCGGTGTTCGGCTACGGGAGGGAGGACGGCGCCTTGCACGACACTGTTATCGCCTGGTACAAGCGCAAATACGGCGTGAGCATTGAAAAATCCTGGCTCCTGACGATCCAAGGCATCGTTCCGGCGCTGGCGAGTCTGTCGAAGCTGGCGGACGGCGACGTGCTCGCGGGAAGCCCGAATTACTCTATGCTGCTCGAAGCGCCGGCGCGGGCGGGACGGCGTATGATAACATCCCCGCTCACAGAGCGCCGCGACGGAAACCGGCTTACATACGAGTATGATCTCGCCGACTTAGAGCGGCGCGCGGACGGCGGCGCCGAAATACTCTATCTCTGCAATCCGCACAATCCGGTCGGCAAGGTCTATTCGCGCGGAGAGCTGAAGGCGATAGCGGATCTCGCCGCGGCGAAAAATCTGATAACGGTCTCGGACGAAATACATTGCGAGCTCGTCTACGGCGCGGAGCATATTTCGTATGTATCGGTCGCGCCCGAAAACAGTATTACGCTGATTGCTCCCGGAAAAATCTGCAATATACCCGGGATACCGATAGCTCTCGCCGTCGTTCCGAACGAAGGGCTGCGCAACAAAGTCAGAAAAACGCTCGGAATGGGAGGCCCGGGAGCGCTGAATATCGCCGCCTGCCGCGGCGCGTTTTCCGAGGAATGCGACGAATGGAAAAAGGCGCTTGTCGCATATCTGCGGGCAAACCGGGACTATCTCGAGGCCGAGCTCCCGAAGCGGTTCCCGAAGGCGCGCTTCCCGCGCAGCGACGGCACGTATCTGCAATGGCTCGACCTGACGGAATACGGTGCGGACGACGCACAAAAGCTGATATTCGACCGCGCGCGCGTCGCTCTGACGTCGGGGGACGGCTTCGGCGGGACAAAGTCCCACGTCAGGCTGAACTTCGCGACCTCGCGCGCCATACTGACAAAGGCGCTCGACAGAATACAGGAGGTGCTGAGATGAAAACCGCGCGGCGCCCGCACCCCCGATGTAAATGGTCCGTAGCAACGGACGCAACTATGCGGAATTAAAATTTATTTTTTTATGGAGGACTCAAAAATGAAAAAGCTGTTAAGTACGATCACACTCTTGCTCGCGTTCCTGTTTCTTCTTACCGCCTGCCAAAGCAAAGCGCCCGCCTCGGCGGGCGGCGCGGAAAGCCCGACGCCCCTGGCGTCGGGCTCCGAGACTACGTCGGAGGAACCGGCCGTTGAAGCCCAAAAAATTCTGATAGGCAATTCCGGAGGGCCACGCCCTTACGCGTATCTCGACGACGACGAGACGACGTACATAGGCTACGACTACGAACTGATCGCGGCCATCGACGAGGTTTTGCCGCAATACGAATTTGAAATCGAAGTCACTGAATTCGCGAGCATTTTTGCCGGAGTCGATTCCGGGCGCTATCTTATGGGTGTGAACAATATTACAAAAAAGCCTGAGCGCGAGGAAAAATATCTGTTCGGCAAGGAATTTTACTCCTACAATACGCACGGGCTTCTTGTGCGCAAGGACAACGCCGATATCTACGACGTTGAAGACCTCGGTGGAAAAAAGGTTTTCACAGCCGGCGACGGCGTTTTGTTTTCGGACGTATTCTACCGCACGTTCAACGAGCAGCACCCGGACAACGAGATCATAACGGTGCTTTCCGGCGCGGACTCGTTAAAAACGACGCAGGACCTTGTTGACGGAGTCGTGGATTTCGCGCTCAGCTCCGCCGTGAGCTTTGAGATTTCAAAGAACAGCTTTCCGGAGCTGTATGAATATTTGGAGCTCCGCCCGCTGACGCCGGAGCAGACCAAGGAAATAGAAGACCCGTATGCGTGGTACATCTTCCCGAAAACGGACGAGGGGCAGCGGCTCGCGGACGCCGTTGACAACGCGCTTGTCGAGCTCGCGCGGACCGGAAAAATGCAGGAGCTTTCGATAAAATACTTCGGCTTCAATATGACCGGACGCAACGACGACGGTACGCCGGCGGGCTGAGAGGAATGACCGCTTAATGATTTTCGATCCGAGGCTGGTGTTCACAAGGATACCGAAAATTCTGAAATACCTGCCGATAACAATGGAAATAGCGATCGGAGCGACGCTTATCAGCCTTATAATCGGGTTTATCGTCGCGCTGATCAAAATCCGAAAAGTGCCCGTGCTGCACCAAATCACGGCGTTTTACGTTTCGTTTACGCGGGGCACGCCGATACTAGTTCAGCTCTACGCTACATATGTCGGGATCCCGATAATCCTCAGACTGTTCAACGCGCACTTCGGAACAAGTTTCTCCGTGAACGGGATCCCGCCGATAGTATTCGCGCTTCTCGCGCTGTCGCTGAATGACGCGGCGTATTCGTCAGAGGCCATCCGCGCCGCAATACAGGCCGTGGACCGAGGCCAGATAGAGGCCGCGCATTCGATAGGTATGACGACTTGGCAGACGCTGCGCCGCATAATAATACCGGAATCGCTCGTAATAGCGCTGCCGAGTCTCGGTAACGCTTTCATAGGGATGATAAAGGGAACGTCGCTAGTATTCGTAACGGCTGTAGTCGAAATGAGCACCTACGGGCGGCAGCTTGCCGGGAGAGATTTTAGATATCTTGAAATGTACGTTACGCTCGCGATCATTTACTGGGTAATAACATTCGTCGTATCAAAGCTGCTCAATTTGTGGGAACGCAAGCTGAAATGCGACGAGCGGGCAGCGGGAGGAGGCGCCGGACGTGATACAGCTGCAAGGCTTACGGAAAAGGTTTGATAAGCATCAGGTCTTAAAGGGCATAGATTTCACGGCGCAGTTCGGCGAGGTGCTCGCGATAATCGGAGCGTCAGGCTCCGGAAAAAGCACGCTTTTGCGCTGCATCGACTTTCTCGAAACGCCCGACGAGGGGATCATAACGCTTGCCGGACGCAGCTTTGACGCCGCGAAAGCGACAAAATCGGATATCGCGTATATGCGGCGCAACACCGCTATGGTATTCCAGAATTTCAATCTTTTCAAATACAAAACGGCGCTTGAAAACATCACGGAGGGGATGATAACCGTACAAAAGCGCCCGAAAGCCGAGGCGGAAAAGCGGGCGAGGGAGCTTCTTGAAAAAGTCGGGCTCGGTGACAGGATGGATTATTATCCGAGCAAGCTTTCCGGCGGACAGCAGCAGCGCGTGGCGATAGCGCGCTCACTCGCGTTAGAGCCGCGGGCAATGCTGCTCGACGAGCCGACCTCGGCGCTTGACCCGGAGATGATAGCCGAGGTGCTGACGGTGATAAAAAACGTAGCGCGGGAACGCAGCCGCGCCATGATAATAGTATCGCACGAGATGAATTTCGTCTACGAGATAGCCGACCGCGTGATATTCCTCGACGAGGGCGAGGTTTTGGAGAACGGCACGCCGCTCGAGGTCTTCGGCGCGCCGAAAACCGAACGCGCGCGTCAATTCATCTCGCGCGTCAATTTGTCGAATAATTATGTGATATGATTTAACGTGCGTGCGCGCACGGGGAACGCCGCGTTCGCGGCGACGTCGCGCGTAAGCGCGTTCCCCGCGCCGCCGCGCATTTCAAGCAACACAACGGGTTGCGGAGAGGGGTGGGATGGTTCGTTCCCCCGTAGGGGCACCGCATGCCGTGCCCCTACAACCCTTTGCGCATCGCAGACCGGGCGCGATAAATCGCGCCCCTATCTCATCCGTTCCCCCGTCCTGTAGGGGACGCCGTCCTCGGCGTCCCGCCGTCCTTAAATTCCTCTCTGCGGAGGGGTGATCCGTTCCCCCGTAGGGGCACGGCATGCCGTGCCCCTACAACCGTTTGCGCATCGCAGACCGGGCGCGATAAATCACGCCCCTATCTCATCCGTCCGCGCCGCCGCATTTAGCTGCTCTCGCTGACGTACAGCGCGACGCGGCTTTGGATGAGCCTTGCCGTTTCCTCGGCTGTTTTCACCTTGGCGTAAAACGCGCCGAGTTCCTCGTTTACGATGTTCTCGACCGTCGAATCCCCGGACGAGAGCGTCGTCGCGCCCTCTATTGCCGCGCGGACGCGGGCGACGTCCGCTTCCGTGAGCGCGTAGTTTTGGAATTTGGGCAGCGTCATATCGAAATCGTCGAGAGACTGCGCGGGAAACGTCGCGAGCATTATCTGGAATTCGCTCAGCGTTAAGTTTTCGGCGGCGCGCTCCGTGAGCGGCTTCATTTCCTCCGCCGCGCGGCGCTCGAACACGTTTTTGTTCAGCGAAAAACATTCCTCTTTGAGGCTGCGGCCGCTCATAGTGATAGCTCCGCTCCTGAATTTCGGCTCAAAATCCTCCGCGAGCGTCGAGGCGATGAAGCTCCAGGCGGCTTCGGGGTGTTTCGATGCGGAGGAAACCGCGTATTCGGCGACGGGCACTATGACGCCGCCGTTTTCGCCGTAAGTGGGATAGCCGACGAACGCTATGGGCTCTCCGAACAAGTCGGTCTCCAAGGTGCGCGCGTCGCGCGGGCTTGTCAGCGCGACGGCCTCGAGCAGCACGCCGTCCTCCCGGCGGAGCCGCCGGTACCCGTCTTCCAGGAATTCGTTGACGTCCACGTTCTCGTAATCGTGTATAGGCGGCATACGCTCGGAAAGCCTCAACTGCGCGATGAATTCCGGGCTGTCGAAGCGCGTTTCGCCGGTGGACAGATCGACGAACCGGGAGAGCGAGCGCAGCATTTTGCGCATCCACGCCTGCTGACCGTCCAGAAACCTCCAAAGCTCGTCGTAAATCGTGGCGTCGGGGTATTTATCCGCGATGGCTTCAAGCTCCTCGGGAGTTATCGTTTCGACGTCGCCGAATATCGACTGCTTGCCGGCAAGCGTCGCGACTGTGAAGGACGGGGTTATCAGATAAAGCTTATCGCCCGTGGCGGTGGCGTTGAGAACGTTTGTGAAAAGGTCGTACCGCGAGATACCGTCGTCGGCGTCGAGGAACGGATAGAGGTCGGCGAACACGCCTTTTGAGATGTATTTGATCATATTTATGCCGGAATTAACGCCGCCCGAATCTACATTTAAGGTCGACCCTCTTGCGAAGCTGAACAGGTCGGGCGGGTTATTGCTCATAATATCAAGGTCGAATTTCAGAATATCCTCGCCGAATTCAGTTACCTCGATGCGGGCGGTCTTGCTTGTCCTGTTGAATTCGAGCACCGCGTTGTGCGTCAGTCCGTCGAGATACGGCGTGGACAGGCGCAGAAGCGCTTTGTCGCCGAGCGTGGCGTCAGGATTCGGCGTCAGGCGCACAAGGGAGCGCTTGATTCCGCCGCTGTCTATTTTTACCGCCAAAAATTCGCCGTTCTCGGCGGCGGCGAACATTAACAGATAAGAAATGTCGATGTCCGAATGTATGAAGTCGACGATAGTTTCGCCCTCCATCGCGTCGATATCAAAGCCTAAAAGCTTTGTACTGCCGCGCGAAGTGTAAAACGAGTGCGCGCCCGCGCCGGCGAATACGCCGTAAGGCTCTATTTCGCCGGTGCCGGGGGAGGTTTTGGCGGCTTTGCCTGTCGCGAAGTCGAGCGTTGTCGCCGCGAATTGTGCGGGGTCGGCGGAGTAATCTATCGTTATGTAGGCGACGTTTCCGTCGTTCGCGCGCGCCAGAGAGGATATGCTGTATTGATTCTCCGACGCGGTGAATTTCCACGCGCCGGACGCGCCGTCGAAAACGTAAACGCATTGCTTCCCGACGTCGAGCAGATAGATATTGTCCGCACTGTCAGTTTCAACGCCGTAGATCATCGACGGCGCGCCGTCCGGAAGCTCCGATAGATCGAAGGAGTACAACTCCGCGCCGTCGGGCGACACGCGGACAAGCTCTTCCTTGACCGCCGCGAGGTTTACGTTGTCCGGGTCGGGATAGACGTACCGCGAAACGACAAACGCCCCGCCGTCCTCACAGGCGGCGAAGCCTGTTATCGAATAGCCCGTGAAAAGCTCGGAATACGGTTCCGGGCTATCGCGGCTCCAAAGCGCCGTTTCTTCAGGGCTGTCCGGCGAGACTGATACGAGCCTCGGGCTGCCGGGAGAGGATATTTGGTCGTCGAAATAGACTTTGCCGGCGGCGTAGTCGTAAAACGACGCGCCGTCAACGCGCGCGGGCAGCACGGTTTCGGTGTACGCGTGCTCCAGCGGGGGCGGCGGCGTACCGGGAACCTCGGACGGCGTTTCGCCGCCCGTCCGCCGGGTACAGCCCGCCGAGGAAAAAACCGCGGAAAATGCCGAGAAAAATGCCAAGATAAGCGCTAAAAGCTTTTTCGTTTTCATTTTTTTACCCTTTCCGTTTTTTTATTTTGAGCCTTATGGCTTCCATCATAGCACGATTCGACCGAAAGCGCAATAAACGCTTCGTTGACAGAGCCGATTTGCGCTCTGAATAAAAACCGGGAAAAGTTTTTAAGCTTTTCCCGGTTTTTGAATCTGCGTATTGCCCGAACTGAAATCTTACTGCTTGTGGTTCGCGACCCAATCAAGGTCGGCGCGCGCCATTCCGAAGGTCTCCATCGGGACGCTCGGGTCGGCGGGGGCGCCGCCGAACATAGAGGGCGGGGCGGGATATTCCTCGCCGGGGTGCTCGGCCTCCCACGTTTTGCGCTGTTCCTCCATTTGCTTGCGGAAGTCCGCCATACGCGCGGCTTGCTCCTCGGCGTCTTTTTTAAGCTGCTCCATACCCTCGACGGAGGTCCACTGGATAAACTTCTTGAACGTGTTGTCGCCGAGCGGGTTTGTGAGGGCGCCGTCCGGGCCGCCGTAAGCGGGGATACACATAGGCAGGCCGTTGTCGATGGCGTATTTCATCGCCTCGGCGAGTCTTACTGGGTCGATACCCGTCGCGTGGATGCTCTTGAGCATATTGATCGTGCCCTCGGATGTGTGGTACCCGGAGTTTTTGAGATGCTCGGGACGCGTTTTGATCGCCTCGCCGATGTTGGAGTTGATGTTCGCGGGGCACTGCACGGTGACGCCGATGCCGTAGGGCTTCAGTGCGTCGTAATAGCTGTAGGCCAGGTTGTTGACGGCGGCCTTGGACACGGAATACGGCGCGTCTGTGCCGTAGCCGTCGAAAGCGCCCATCGAAGACACGACGCAGATGTGCGCCTCCTCCTTCGGCACTCCGTCCTTACCGCCGTAGGCCTTGATCATACGCGGCACGAAGATGACGAAGCCGTTGATGACGCCGTGCAGGTTGACGCCGAGCACCCAGTCGTAGTCCTCGAACGTGGACGCCTCGGCGGGGCCGAACGTGTTGACGCCCGCTGTGTTGAACACCAGATGCGGCGGGCCGCCCCAATGCTTTTCCGCCTTGTCGGCGGCGGCTATGTACTCTTCGCGGTTCGTGAGGTCCATCTTGATGCCGAGGGCGTCGATGCCGAGGCCTTTCAGCTCCGCCACAGCCTTGTCGATGGCCTCCTGACGGATATCGACGATCGTGACCTTCACGCCGAGCCCTCCGAACAGCTTTGCCTGGCCGAGTCCGGCGCCCGACGCGCCTCCGGTGATGAATGCGATTTTACCTGCGTAGTTTTTCATTTGGCACACTCCCATAAAAATTTTATTTGCGGGGGCAGATTTACTGTACAGTATAATATAGGTAAACGCGGCGGTTGTCAAGATGTTTTTT
>JAISAA010000183.1 GCA_031266955.1 Oscillospiraceae bacterium
GCGGAATTCTACAAGGGCTGCTCGTCGCTGCCCGAGCTCGCGAAGCGCGCGTCCGAAATGCCGGGCGCGGATTTTCTCGCGATAAGCCTTGACGGGGCGCATCCCGACAACGGAGACCGCTCCGTGGAGGATACAGCCGCGCTCGTAAAGGAGATCGCGGCGGCGGTGGACGCGCCGATAGTCATCGAGGGCTGCCGCAACGTCGAAAAGGACTCGAAGCTCTTTGAAAAGATCGCCGAGGCGCTCGACGGGCGCAATGTGCTGTTCCTGTCCGCGCGCGAGGAGAATTATAAAAGCGTGTCGGCGGCGGCGGCGATGGCCTATTCGCAGAAGATAGGCGCGGAATCCGCCGTCGATATCAACCTCGCAAAGCAGCTCAACGTGCTCATTTCGCAGATGGGCGTGAAAACCGAAAGCGTCGCTATGAACCTCGGCTCCGCGGCGGCGGGCTACGGCTTTGAGTACGTCGCGACGACGTTTGACCGCGTAAAATCCGCGGCCTTGGCACAAAACGACAATATGCTGCAAATGCCGATTGTTACGCCCGTCGCGTCGGAGGTCTGGACGGTCAAGGAATCCATAGTGTCGGAAGCCGACTTCCCGGACTGGGGCCCCGCGGAGGAACGCGGGATAAGTATGGAGATCGCCACCGCTGCGGCGTGCCTGACAGCGGGCTCCAACGCCGTTATTTTGCGGCATCCGGAGTCTGTGGCGGCGGTTTCAAAGCTCATCGCGGAACTTGTATAAGGGAGGGAACGGATAATGGCTCTAAAAGGTCTGGATATATTTAAGCTGACGCCGAAAACAAACTGTAAAGACTGCGGAAACCCGACTTGTATGGCGTTTGCGATGAAGGTGGCTCAGGGCGCCGTCGAGCTCGACAAGTGCCCGCATTTGTCGGACGAGGCGAAAGCGCAGCTCGGGGACGCGACGGCGCCGCCGATGAAGAAGTTCGAGGTCGGCAAGGGCGAGGATAAATTCACGCTCGGCGGCGAGACCGTGCTGTTCCGGCACGACAAGACCTTCGTTTCAAAGAATCTCTACGCCGTCTCGCTGTGCGAGGACAGCATCGACAAAAAGCTGCCGGACGTGCGGAAGGTCGATTACGACCGCCTCGGCGAGCGTATGTACGTCGAATTCCTGAACGTCATTGATAAGGGCGACGCGGATAAATTCGTCGAAACGGTGAAAAAAGCCGCCGCCGAGGGGCGCGGCGTCATACTCGAAACGTCAAACGCGGACGCCGCCGCAAAAGCGCTCGCCGTCGCCGGAGACAGAGTTATCCTGAACGGCGCGAACGCGTCAAACTATGAGGAATTCGCGAAAACAGCGGGCGAGAGCGCGGTTCTCGGCGTGTCCGGCAAAAATCTCGATGAGCTTTACGACACCGTCGCGGCGTTAGAAAAGCTCGGCTTCAAGAATCTGATACTCGACTTAACAGGCGAGACGGTAAAAGAGACGTTTTCAAACGCCGTCCAAGTCCGCCGCGCGGCGCTGAAGGACAACGACAGGACGTTCGGCTATCCGTCCATCGTGAATCTGCACAAGCTGGCGTCGGGCGATACGCGTATGCAGACGGCGCTGGCGTCGGTATTCACGCTGAAATACGGCTCGATCATAATAATGAGCGAAATGGAGTACGCGCAGGCACTGCCGCTGTACGGTCTGCGCCAGAATATCTACACCGACCCGCAGAAGCCGATGAAGGTGGAGCCGGGCGTTTACCCGCTGAACGGCGCGGACGAAAACTCCGTCTGTGTCACGACGGTGGACTTCGCGCTGACGTATTTCGTCGTTTCCGGCGAGCTCGAACGCTCCGGCGTGCCGCTCAATCTGCTCATTTCCGACGCGGGCGGATATTCCGTGCTGACGGCGTGGGCGGCGGGCAAGCTCTCCGCGGGCTCCATCGCGAAGTTTATCAAGGAATTTGACATCGAGGGAAAGATAAAGTCCCGCACGCTCGTGATCCCCGGCAAGGTCGCGGTGCTCAAGGGCGAGATCGAAGAAAAGCTTTCGGGCTGGACGGTAGTCGTCGCCCCGAACGAGGCTGTGGAGCTCGTGAAGTTTTTCCGCGAGTTCAAAGTATAAAAGTATAAAGTTATAATTATAACCGGCATAAATTTTTGCGTAAATTTTTTGGAGGTGCGACAAGACAATGGGTAAATTCATAGTTATCGGCGAGCGTATTCACTGCATATCACCCGTCATCAACAAGGCGATGCAAGAGCGGGACCCCGAGCCTATCCTAAAGCGCGCGCGCGAGCAGATCGAAGCCGGCGCGTCATATCTCGACGTGAACATCGGCCCGTCAGAAAAAGGCGGCGAGGAGCTGATGAAATGGGCGGTCACGACGATCCAGCAGGCGTGCGACAACGTCCCGCTCTGCCTTGACACGTCAAACCGCCGCGCGATAGAGGCGGGCATTTCGGTCTACGACCGCTCAAAGGGCAAGCCTATCGTAAACTCTGCCGATGCGGGCGACAGGATCGAGAATATCGACCTCGCCGCCGCCAACGACGCCATAGTGCTCGCGCTGTGCTCCAAGGCCGGCGTGTCGTCCGACAACGACGAGCGCATGGGCTATTGCCAGGAGCTTTTAGAGCGCGGCATGGGCCTCGGTATGGACACGGAGGACATTTGGTTCGACCCGCTTTTCCTCGTCATAAAGGGTATGCAGGATAAGCAGACGGAGGTGCTGTCCTTCATCAAAGACCTGTCCGATATGGGGCTCAACTCCACAGGCGGGCTCTCGAACATATCGAATATGATGCCGAAGCATATCAGGCCGATAATGGACTCCGCGATGGTCGCGATGGCGATGTACTGCGGCCTGACCTCCGCGATAGCCAACCCGTCGGATTTGCGGCTGATGGAGACCATCCGCAGCAGCGACGTCATTAAAAACAACACGCTCTATGCAGATAGCTATCTGGAGATTTAGTATATAACGTGCGTGCGCCGCACGGAGAACACGGCTTGCGCCGTGACGCTTTTGCGCCTGCGCGGCGCGTCGCCCCATTTCTTTGCGGAAAGAAATGGGGGAAAGAACCGCCAAAGGGGGAGATCCCCCTTTGGAAACCCCCTCAAAGGGGGGACGGGAGATGCGGACTTTTCGGCAGTGAGTGCATTTGAGTTTTGAGGCGAATCGAGAAGCCTACACCGTTGGTTTGGCCGAGAGATTCGCGTATGCGGTACGCGCGTAGCGCCGTGCCGATTGCACGGCACCACCGCGTCCCACGTCCCCACTTCCCGTGCGCACAGCAGGGCGGCAGCGAAACGCGGCGATTCGCGTGTGGACACAGAGCGCTACCGCACCACGTCCTCCGATACAGTCCGCAAATGACAACGCCGCGCCCATTGACTGCGAACAACCCCCGTAAGCCCCCGCGATTCAGAGGATTCCAAAGGATTCTTCCTTTGGCGGTTCTTTTCCCCCTTTCTTTCCGTAAAGAAAGGGGGCGCCCGCCGCGCAGGCGGAGAAAGAGGTTTATGCTTATGAACAATACAAACGAGTACGGCGTATACGGCGGTGACGGAATCGAGATCGTTGCCACGCCCGATTTTCATTACGAGCTGTTCAGCAACGATGAGGCAATCGGCGTTCGGCTGTTTTATCTCGGAAAGCCGTTTGCTTTCTGCGAGCACAGACGCGTTGAAAGGCGCACAATTTACGCATTCCGCACAAGTACGGACGGCGGC
Organism: Oscillospiraceae bacterium; assembly: GCA_031266955.1. Classification (GTDB taxonomy): domain Bacteria; phylum Bacillota; class Clostridia; order Oscillospirales; family Oscillospiraceae; genus JAIRRO01. Next base: position 3,700 of record JAISAA010000183.1, read on the forward strand.
AACGCGGCGGGCAACGACGACGAGGCTGTGCGGATACTCGAAAACGGACTGAGTCCGGCGCCGCTTACGGGTTTGCAACTGGTCGAGCCGATAAACACCGCGAAAAGCGGTACGGAGCTGCCGTTTGCAGATACGACGAACGTAAAGCAATGCCTGCAAGCGTGGCGTCGGGCGGCGGACATTACCTGCGGCGACGACGGTATGCAATTTACGCTGATGACCGACCGTCTTGAATACGTGTGCAGTATCCAGCATTACGGCGATAGTGTGTACTGCGGAGCGTCCGCGAACTTTGCTACCGACAAGGGGCTTGTCGGCGGCGGGCAGTATTTCCGCCTGCGCCATCTCGGAGACGACAGTATGCCGTATTGCGGCTTTTTTGCGCAATTAAACGCCGGGTTCCGCGAAATGTGCCTGAATGCCGTCATAGACGAAAGTAATTTCGCCGCCGAATACTGCGCCGTGAACGGGCTGAACTATTGGTCCGTGAAAAGCATAACGCCGACGGAAATAATTCTGAACGGCTGCGACGGCGACGAATATCACTATGACCGAAATCAGCGCGCGGCAGAAAGATATTAGGCTTGAAATCAGACGTCGGACGCATAAACGCGCTTGTATTTTTTCGCGCG
>JAISAA010000321.1 GCA_031266955.1 Oscillospiraceae bacterium
TTGCGCGGGAAAAATATATCGGCGAGACGGTCAGCCGCTTTCTCTCTTTTCAATCGCCGAAAAATTTGCCGCGGCTTTTGGAGAAATATCGCTCGCGCTCTGTCCTGACAGGCCGCCGGGTGACGGTTACGGCGTCCGGGACGGAGGCTCCGTATACCGCGGAGGTGCTCGGCATCGACGGCGATTTTCGGCTGCTCATCAGCCGCGGCGGCAAAACCAAAAAACTTTTTTACGGGGAGGTATCACTCAGCCTTGAAAATTAAAGCTCTTGTTCAAACGGCTGTGTTCACGGCGCTGCTTTGCGCCGTCGCGCCGCTTTCGCTTCCGGTCGGGCCCGTGCCTGTGTCGCTCGCCACTTTGGTGATATATATCGCGGCGGGCGTGCTCGGGCGCGGGAGGGCGGCGCTTGCCGTTTTCGTGTACATTCTGCTCGGCGCCGCCGGGCTGCCGGTGTTCACCGGCTTTTCGGGGGGCGTTCAGAAGCTTGTCGGCGTCACCGGCGGGTATATTCTCGGATATATCCCGCTCGCTTTTATGTCGGGGATATTCCCCGCCGTCGGGGCGCGGCGGGGCGGCGGGAGATTTATCGGGATCATGTATCCCGCCGGGATGATAGCGGGGACGGCGGCTTTGTACGCGCTGGGGACGGCTTGGTTCGTCGTCAGCACGGGCAGCGCGCTTTCGTATGCGCTTGCCGTCTGCGTCGCGCCGTTTCTGCCGGGCGACGCTGTGAAAATTGCCGTGGCCGCGGTCACGGCGCCCGCCATACGCCGCGGACTCGGCAAGCGTTCGGCGTGAGCGAGCTCAATAAAGAAATAAAATATCTGAAAGGCGTGGGCGAGGCCCGCGCGCGCCTTTTCAAAAAACTCGGCGTCGTTACGCTGCGCGAGCTGCTGCGCTATTTCCCGCGCGATTATGAGGACCGCACGGTTTTCAAAAAAATCGCGGAGCTGTCCGACGGCGAAAGCGTCACCGTCCGCGCCGTAGCGTCCGACTCCCCGCGCCTGTCGCGCACGCCCCGTGGCCGCGAACTCGCGCTGTTGCGCGTTTATGACGACACGGGAATGATGGACGTCCGCTTTTTTAACCAGTCCTACGTCAAGGACGCCATATCGGCCGGCGAAACGTATCTGTTTTACGGAAAAATACTTCGCGCCGGCGGCGCCGCCCAGATGACGAACCCTGTTTTCGAGCGCGACGGCGGCGGAAACCCTGTGAAAATCGGCCGCGTCACGCCGATATACCGTATGACGGCCGGGCTCAATATGCGCTCCGTTTCAAACACCGTGGCGCTGGCGCTGAAGCTCTGCGGTGACGCTCTGCCGGACTCCCTGCCGCGCTCCGTCCGCGAGGAATACGGTCTTGCAGCCGCGCGCTTCGCGTATGAAAACATCCATTTCCCAAAGGATTTTGAGTCGCTTAAAATCGCGCGGCGGCGCCTTATCTTTGAGGATCTTTTCGTGCTTTCCGTCACCGCAAGGCGGCGGCGGGCGGAGCGCGGCTCGTCCTCGGGCCAAGCTGTCATCTCGGAAGGCTTCGGGGAATTTTACTCCGCGCTGCCGTTTGAGCCTACCGCGGCGCAAAAGCGCGCCGTTGACGAGGCGGCGCGTGACCTTGCCTCCGGCGGCGTTATGGCGCGGATGTTGCAGGGAGACGTCGGCTCCGGCAAGACCCTCGTCGCGGCGGCGCTCGCGTGGACCGTCGCGAAAAACGGCTTTCAAACCGCTTTTATGGCGCCGACCGAGCTGCTTGCAGAGCAGCATTTCCGCACGTTTGAAGAGTTTCTGTCGCCGCTCGGCGTCCGCGTCGGCCGGCTTACAGGCTCGCTCGGGGTGAAGGCGAAGCGGCTCGCGAGAGAGGCGCTTGTCTCGGGAGAAACGGACGTTATCGTCGGCACCCACGCGCTTTTATCGGAGGGCGTGGACTTTCGCGCTCTCGCGCTCGTCATAACGGACGAGCAGCACCGCTTCGGCGTCAGCCAGCGCGCGGCGCTCGGGCAAAAGGGAGAATCCCCGCACGTGCTCGTTATGTCGGCGACGCCGATACCGCGGACTCTCGCGCTGATCTTGTACGGCGATCTCGACGTCTCGGAATTGAACGAATTGCCGCCCGGCAGAAAAAGCGTTATGACGTATTCCGCCGGGGAGCGGCTCCGGCGGCGCATTTACGATTTCGCGCGCCGCCTCGTATCCGAGGGACGCCAAGTCTACTTTGTCTGCCCCGCCGTCGAAGAAGCTGACGTGCCCGGCACGGGCGGCGAAGGAATTGAAGCGCGGTCGCCCGGCGCTGGAGATTCAGAGCTCAAGCGCGCGCGTGAATACGCGAAGCAGCTGCAGAGCGAGATTTTCCCGGAGCTTTCCGTCGGGCTCGTGCACGGCTCTATGAAGGCGCGCGAAAAAGACGCCGCTATGGCGTCGTTCATCTCCGGCGAAACTGACATCCTTGTGGCGACGACTGTCATAGAGGTCGGCGTGGACGTGCCGAACGCGGCGCTCATCGTGATCGAAAACGCCGACCGCTTCGGCCTTTCTCAGCTCCACCAGCTCCGCGGGCGCGTCGGGCGCGGCGAGCACCAATCCTACTGTGTGCTGATGCGCGGCGCGGACGGCGAAAAATCCCGCGAGCGGCTCGATATTCTCCGCGGGACGAACGACGGGTTTGAGATCGCGGAGGCCGATCTGCGCCAGCGCGGCCCCGGCGATTTCTTCGGCTCCCGCCAGCACGGGATACCGGCCTCGCGCTTTATCGAGCAGGGCGCCGAAGCGGGAACTATATGGGACGCGCGCCGCGCGGCGGATACCGTCCTCGCGCGGGACCCCGGGCTGAAGCTGCGCGAAAACCGCGCCCTGCGCGAGGCGGTGGACGCGATATTCCTCGCCTCAGACGGGACGTTCAACTGACCGCGTCAGTCGGATAATTCACCGATTATCGCGCCGAACACGCGCTCCGCGCGCTCGAGGAACGCGCGCTCGGTCCTTTCCGCCTGTGCTTCGCTTGCCGCGGCGACGCGCAGGAACAATATCTCGTTCTTCCCGTCCGACAACGAAAGCTCGACCGAATACCCGCCGTCCCGGCGTATCGCGCGCGACGTTTTGATAAGGCTGCGCCGCTCGGACTTCGCGCGCTCTTCGAGCGCCGAGCTCTCCGTGTGCTGCCTGACGGAAAAGGGGATGTCCGTCTCCGTCGCCTCGCCGTTGCGGACGCCGCGCTCCGTCAGCGAAAACTCTCCGCCGGAAAGCTCTAAATGCCCGGTTTTGACGAGGGAATCGGCGCAGGACGCCACGTCGAAATAAGTTACGCTCCGCAGGCCGGGCGCGCTCATTGTCAGCTCCGCGATGGTCTCAAGCGTCGCCGGAAAACCGAGCTTGCGCAGCGCGAACAGTATCAGTATCATCAAATCGGATTCGCCGCTTATCAGTCCCG
>JAISAA010000336.1 GCA_031266955.1 Oscillospiraceae bacterium
GAGTATCGGCAGGGACGCTATCGCGCCCTCTTCCCCCGTCGAGACCCCGATGCTCAAAAGATAATCTCTTACGGAAACGCCGTTGATCTTCTTCAGCAGATATCCGTCGGACTCCGTGACGATGGCGCCTCTCCGCGTGACGTTGCTGTCCGAGATCGCCCTCGTGTAAAATTTAGGCTCGACGTCGCCGCTGACGAGTATGAGAGATAAAAGCCGGTTCGCCGCTTTCCCGTTGTACGCCACAAGCGCGTCCTCGTACACGATGCCCGTGTTTGAAAGCGTGCCGAATACGGGCGCGCCGCCGCTTTCCTCGCTCAGCGCGAGAGTGTATCTGTCGCCGGAAATGTCGCGCGTCACGGGGCCGAACACCAGCGCGAGCGACGTTTCTCCGCCCAGACGGGAAAACGCGTCGCGATAGCACGCGCGCGTGGCTTCCTCGGCGTTTTCGTATGTGATCTCCTCGGAAACGGCCGCGGAGAATTTAACGTCATCGCTGGAGAGCACTGTGACGGAGACCTGCTCGAACGCGAGCTCCTTCTGAGTCCCGCCGGCCAGCACGGTGCAGCCGACAGTGTCGAACGGCAGCGCCTTTGAAACGGCCTCCAGCACGCCGGTCTCAAGCGCGTCCTGATAAAACGATATGATCCCGACGTTGTTTTTTGGCAGCGCGCCGAGGTCAAGCTGCGAGAGTATTTCTTCCACCGCGACCCGCGGGTCGTCAAGCTCCGCCGTGAACGCCGTTTGCGCCTTTATCATTGATTTTTCCTCCTTAATTTTTCCGGCGGGCGCGCCCGGCTTTTCGGGCGCCGCCTCCTTTGTTTCCCGGTTGTGTCCCGGTATCGTCCCTGAAAACTCAAAATTAACCAATGCCGATTATCAAGTGTAGCATATGCCATTCGGGTTTTCAAGCTTTTTTTACATTGGAATTCGGTTGTGCGCCTGCGCGGCGGGCGCCCCATTTCTTTGCGGAAAGAAATGGGGGAAAGAACCGCCAAAGGAAGAATCCTTTGGAATCCTCTGAATCGCGGGGGCTTACGGGGGGTTGTCAGCAACAGGTAGGCGCGGCGCTGTCATTTGCAGGCTGTTTCGGGGGGCGTGGTGCGATGGCGCTCTGTTGTCAACACGCGAATCGGCACGTTTCGCTGCCGCCCTGCTATGCGGAGGGAGGGGCCTCGCTCTCCATTCAAGTTCACGGACGCTGCTTCTTAATTCATCTCCGCAAAAAGGTGCGGCGCTGACGTTGCCGCCCGCACCGCACCGCACCTTTTTTGTTGTTGCTCTATTATAACTCATCCAACAGGGTTTCCCTTTTGTAATCATATTCCAGTAGTGTAATTTCACCGCTTTCAAATTCATTTTTCAAATCACGTAGCCGTTCGTGGATGTCGCCATTCAACAGTTTTGGCTCTTGCAAGTGATGGCGTTTTATTTTAAACATCTCAAATTCTTCTTCTGAAATCAAACCGCCTTCCTTCCACGAAAGCAGAGTTTTCAACTTTTTATCATTTCCCGTTTTTGCTGTTAACGAACTATATGAAATCAATTTTTCAGTGTTTTTTGCAGTTTCCGCCGTTTTTTCAATTAACTCTCCAAAGCCGTATGTAACCCACGATGAAATCCAAGAACTTAAAGCGCCTCCGATCATAACGCCAATACCTATGCCTATTAGAGCCCCACCGCCATAATGACTGTTGATACCCATAACAATATAAATAATACCGGTAATCACACTGCCGATAATACCTATCCACGCAATAACTTTTGCTAAACCCTTGATTTTCGCTCCGATATTTTCGTACATGAGAAAATGTCCTCCGTTATTTATGTTTTTGAATTATTATTTTGTTTAAGAAAACGAACGCACCGCTCACGGCACAATTGCCTCAACGATATCCCCGAACGCCCCTTTTCTCCATCGCGCATAATTTCCCATCTACCGGCAAGGTAAATCTTTTGTCCGCGCTGGCTCTTGTCAAACTCAAGAAACAGCGGCGGATTTGTGTCGAATGACGATTCCGTGAGCTCCGATACCGATGTCGGGTAGTGATCGAGAGCCGCCGAGAGAACCTCTATGCCGTGGACGTTGTGGGGCTTGCCGCCGGTGGTCGCCGCCCTTGATGCGGTAATATACGTCAAGTTTGCGCGGGGCGGTGATTTCGACGATCAGCCAACTCTCTAGAATCGCTATGGGGTGGTTATGGCGGTTTTCTCGGGCATTTTATTACGCGCATTTGGTTGTCCTCCGTCCCTAAATTTTCGTCGCTCAGCACCGCTGGATCATGTAACATTTTATATTAAATGTTACACGACCCAAAAATCCCTTGCCGCCAAAGGCTTTTTAGGGCGCAGAAAGGCCCGGCGCGTGAGCGCAAGTCAAATTCCGGAGAGCAAAAAGCATTGCGGGGCAACGAAAAACAGCCGATGTAACATTTAATATATAATGTTACATCGGCTGCCAGCATCGAGCATTGGACTGTTGGGATTATATTACCACAGATGGAACGTCTTGTAAAGACATTTTTTTCGTTTTTCCGACAAATTTTGTGCGTGGACGGCGGAGCTCGCGCCGCCAGCAACGCGGGCGGACGTGTAATCAAATATGCGTGCGCGCACGGGATATGCGGCATTCGCCGCGACGAAGGCAACCACATCTCCTATTTGCACAGCAGGGCGGCAGCGAAACGCGGCGATTCGCGTGTTGACACAGAGCGCTACAGCAATATGCCCCCCGATGCAGCCCGCAAATGACAGCACCGCGACTACCGACTGCTGACAACCCCCCGTAAACCCCCGCGATTCAGAGGATTCCAAAGGACGCTTCCTTTTGGCGGTTCTTTCCCCCATTTCTTTCCGCAAAGAAATGGGGCGCCGCGCCGCGTAGGCGCATAAAGTGTCGCGGCGTAAGTCCTAAATATACAGCGGGAAGCGGACCTCAAACGTCATTCCGCCGCCCTCGCGCCGGGCCGCCGTGACCGTCCCCCCGTGCGCCGCCACGGTGTCGCGCACGATAGACAGCCCCAGCCCGGAGCCGCCGAACGCGCGCGAGCGCGCCTTGTCCACTCTGTAAAACCTGTCGAATATATGCGGCAGATCGTCCTCCGGCACGCCGATGCCCGTGTCCTCGACCGTGAGCACCGCCTCGCCGTCCGCCCTTGTGAGGCGCGTGAACACGCTTCCGCCGCGCGTGTTGTATTTAAGCGCGTTTTCGACCAGATTGAACACTATCTGATGCAAGGAATCCTCCGTAAGCCGGGCCGTGCAGCCGCCGTCGAGCGAGGACACGAGCTCTATCCCCTCGGAGGACGCCAGCGGGCGCAGCATCCGCAGCGTCGCCGCGACGACCTCGCGCATATCCACGGGCGACGGCGCTTCGTTCACTCCGCCGTCAAGCCTTGTCAGGGACAGCAGCTTTTCCGTCGTGCGCGTCAGGCGCTCGGCCTCCTCGCCGATGTCCGCCACGAATTCGCGCATCGTGTCGCCGTCAATATCCTCGTTTTGCAGGATGCTGTCGGACAGCAGTCTTATCGATGCCAGCGGGGTTTTAAGCTCGTGCGAGGCGTCGGCGACGAAGCGGCGGCGTATATCCTCCGTCTCGTGCAGCTTGCCCGTTAAGCTGTCAAACTCACGGCCGAGCAGCGCGAGCTCGTCGCTGCCGCTCATTTTTATGCGGTAGCCGTATTCGCCCTCGCGCACCGACGCTATGGCGCGGAGTACGCTCGTTATCCGGCGCATCACCGTCCACAGCATAAGCGCGATAAGCGCCGCCGAGAGAGAGACTATCACAAGCGAAATGTTTTTTATCGTATTTTGCAGGCCGATGAGTATAGCGCCCTGCTCTTTATCGGTCTCGCTGACGAAAATTCCTCCCG
>JAISAA010000077.1 GCA_031266955.1 Oscillospiraceae bacterium
GCGCGGGTAAAGGTGCCGGTGGGGTTAAGCAGGGAGTTTTCGTCGCCGGAGACAATACCAAGGGCGGCGACGACGTCGATCGCTTCCTTATACTGTACATCGGCCTGGTCGGCGTCTGAAAAGCTGGAAAGCGTTTGGGCGGCGCTTGCCGCGCAGGCGAAAAAAGCGTATGAAAAACGATGCTGCTATCGGCGCCGCGCGCCCCCTATATCACAAGCTCCGCGCGGACGCCGCGCGCTTTGAGCGCTTCCGGCTCCGACGTGCCGCCCACGGTCACAGTAAAGCGCGTGCCCGGCGCGGCGCGCCAGCGGCGCCCGTCCGTGTAGGATATATCGCGCTCGGCGAGCTCTCCCGCCGGGTTGCCGTCGTCATAGAAGCAAAGCCCGCGCGGGGATACGCTGAGCGTGACGGTTTCAGTTTCGCCGGGCGCGAGAATTTTTGTTTTCGCGAAGGCGCGCAGCTCTTTCACGGGACGCCCCTCGGATTTATATGTATCAGCGCCGATATACAGCTGCGCGACCTCGCGCCCCGGGACGCCGCCCGTGTTCGTGACGTCCACCGTCGCCGTGAAGCCCTCGGCGGCGGGCTCGACGTATTCAAGTCGCAGATTTTTGAATTCAAACGCCGTATACGAAAGCCCGTGCCCGAATGGGAACGCCGCGCGCGCGCCCTGCCCGAACGTGTCAAAATACCTGTACCCGACATAGACGCCCTCGTCGTAATACACGGGGTCGGTGCCGAAGGTTTTCCCGCGGTGCTCCTCCCGCGCCATAGCGACGGATGGGCTGTCGTCATACGTCAGCGGGAAGGTCTGCGTCAGCTTTCCGGAGGGATTGACGGCGCCGGAGAGTATGTCGGCTATCGCGTTTGCCCCCTCCGTGCCGGGATTGTAAACATCGAGTATCGCGTCCGCCTTTTCGCGGAACAGCGACGTATCGACCGCCGAGCCGCAATTGAGCAGCACGACGACGCGCCGCCCCGCCGCGCGAAACGCGTCCGCGTACGGCCCGAAAACCGATTCCTCCCGAGCACAGAGCGCGAATTCCTCCGGGACAACATCCTGCCCCTCGCCGGAAACGCGCGTCATTACGAATACAAACGCTTCCGCGCCCGCGGCGATAGCCTGCGCGGCGGCTTTTTCGACGTCCTCGCGCCGCGCCGGGACGCGGGCGCCCTCGTCGAGAGCTATGCTTTCCGAGCCGCCCGAAAGGGCGGTTCCGGGCCGTAGGCCCGTATTGACAGTCCCGGCGAGCTCGCCGTCGCGTTTCCACGCGACTATGTCAAAGCCTCCGGCGGCGAGGCCCTCGCGCAGCGTCGGCGCCCATTTTGTCCCGCCGTCGCCGTTGAATTTCACCTGCGCCGAGCCGCGCCCCTGCGTTACGATATCGCCGAGCGAGGCCGTGCTGCCGTACCAGCCGGGATTGTCTAACTCATCCCAGGCCACCTCGCTCGTGACGAGCGAAATTTTCGCGCCGCGGGAAAGAGGCAGCGCGCCGCCGTCGTTTTTCAGCAGAACCATTCCCTCTGAGGCGAGGCGGCGGTTGAGAACCGCCGATTCTATCTGGATAGCGGAGCCGCCGAAATCCGTCGAGCGGCGGTTTATTATATCGCGCGTCAGGCCGGGCGTGCCGTCGGGCGAGGGGCCGTATGACCCGTCTGGCAGGAGCGCGCCATAAGCGCCTTTGTAGGCGTGCGTCTTTAATATCAGTTTCAGCATATTCCGCGCGGAGCGGTCGAGCAACAGCTCTCGACGCGCGCGCTCTTTTTCATCAACGCTTTCGTCTCGCAGCCAGCGGAGCGCCGCGATAGTGTCGCGCGTCGGCTCGCCGAGATCCATCTGGGCTTCAAGCGATTTCGCGGGGTCGTAATCCGCGCCCCAGTCGCTCATCACGACGCCGTCCCAGCCCCAAAGCCCGCGCAGCGTCTCGGTCATAAGCCACGAGTTTTCATTGGCGAGCGCGCCGTTTACCGCGTTATAAGCGCACATATACGTCCACGGCGCCGCCTCTGACGCGAGCTCGAACCCGCGCAGATAAATTTCGCGCAGCGCGCGCTCCGACGCGACGACGTTGCCCCGCCCGCGGAAATTCTCCTGATCGTTGCCCGCAAAATGCTTAGGCGACGTCCCGACGCCGCCCGACTGCACGCCGCTTATATACGCCGCGCCTATCGTCCCCGTGATATACGGATCCTCGGAATAATACTCAAAATCCCGCCCGCCGAGCGGATTGCGCTGTATATTCAGTCCCGGCGCCAATATAACGTCCACGGCGTAATGCAGCGCCTCCGCCGCGACGCGCGCGCCGACCTCGCGCACCAAATCGGCGTCCCACGTGGACGCCATACCCGTCGGGGACAGCCAGACCGTCGCGTTTTTGCGCATACGCACGCCCGCGGGGCCGTCCGCGAGCACGAGCGGCGGGATGCCGAGCCGCGGGATGCCGTAGGTCGCGCCGGCGGGGCCGTCGTTTATCAAAACTGTCGGGTCGCCGCCGATGCCGCCCGTCAGGGTAAGCTTTTCCTCAACAGTCATTTCGGCTAAAATTTCCTCGACGTTGTCCGGCGTAAGCTTTTTTACAGCCGCGTCCGGCGCGTAGAAAAGCGTCGTCACAGGGCTTGTGAAAACCTCGCCGCTCTCCGATTTCGCGGCGGTGACGGCCTTAATTATCACGGCGCGCGTGTCCGACGCCTCCAATAATGATACCGGAGCCGAATACTCGTTTTCAAACGCGCGCGGCTCCGGCACCGCCGCTATCGCCTCGCCGCCCGGCGTAAATTCCCCCGAGCTATACGGCGCGGAAGACACCGTGAAAAATATCCCTCCGGCCTCAGCCGAAAGCCTTATTTCGCCCGGCATATCCGAAGGCAGATACGCCCCGGGCGAATAGTCCGGCTCCGGCGCGCGCGGCGCTTGCGTAATTTCAGCCGTCTCGCTGAGCTCCCCGCCGAGTGATACCGCGGCGCGCAGCCTGAAAAACGGCGGCAACGGCCCGCGGTACGTCGCCGCCGGGCCGAACGGGGAATCGGAGAGCTCCGCGGGAGTCCAGCTTTCAAAATCGGTGCTGCCGCCTGTTGTTAAGCGGACTGCAAGCTTGCCGGACGCGATGTTTTCGGCGGAGATCCATTCGTGCGTTATGCTGACCATTTGTCCCCAGAGCATTATTACGGGAGCCTTGTTCATTGCCGTCACCTCATATATTTTGATTTAACGTGCGTGCGCGCGTTACGCGCATTATCATTATATTGTATATACAATGGAAAATCAAGGCGCTGCGCGAAGCCTATCGCTCCCGCGGCAGATATGTCAAATTCGGATAAGCGGAAAGCCGCTCCGCCTGCGATGCGCGCAGATAATTCGGCGTCAGCTCCGCCGCTGTGAGGTCCGGCGCGTTTTCCGCGGCGAGCGCGACGCCGTAAGCGCATTGCAGCCGCAGCAGCGCCGGCGCGAGACGGTATTTAACGCCGCGCGCGTCAAAGGCCGGGACGCAGATGTGGGCGCCGTCGCCCGTCAGCAAATACGTTTTTCCGCTCCGCGCGGCCTCCTCCGCCAGCGAGTCAGCCGTGAGCGCCCTGTCGGGGACAAGGCGCGTTATGCCGCCTATGCCGATTTCAAACAGCGCGTTGTACACCTCTCCGCGGCGCGCGTCCATCGCGGGGCAAATAACTACGTCATTTGCCGGGCGCGGGCTTTCGGTCGGAAAAATTACGACTCCACTGCCTAAGTCCACAAAAACGCTTGCCGCCGCGCGGAGCGTCGATACAGCGCGAACCGGGATATCGGCGCCCCACGCAAAGCCCTTTGCCGAGGCGATGCCGATACGGATACCCGTGAACGAGCCGGGGCCGCGCGCGACGGCGACGCGGGCGATGTCCGCGACCGCGAGATCGTTATTGCGTAAAATATCCTCGGCCATTTTCAAAAGCGTGCGGCTGTGCGTAAGCCCGCTGTCGTGAAAATATTGCGCGAGCAGCCTCCCGTCGCGCGTCAGCGCGACGGACGCCGCTTTTGCCGAAGATTCGAGTGAAAGCATTATGGGAGCGTCCCCCGTCGCGGCGCGTGTCGCCGCGTTCCCCGTGCGCTCACGCACGTTAAATGACACGTCCGCGCGCATAACGCGCGCGGCGCCGGATTCAAGAGAAAGCGTTATCATAATCAATCCTCAATTGTTATTTTGCGCGTGTTATCGCCGGTGAGCTCTATCGTCACGCCGATCGCGTTTGGGGGCAGGGCGTCGGCGGCAAGCTCGCTCCATTCGACGCACACGACGCCGCCGCGGTCAAGATACTCCTCAAAGCCGATGCCGAAAAGCTCCTCCGCGCCGCTTATGCGGTACATATCAAAATGAAACAGCGGCAGCCTGCCGTCGTACTCATTTACTATATTAAAAGTTGGGCTGACGACGCGCGCCGTGACGCCGAGCCCGCGCGCGAGCCCGCGCGTGAACACGGTCTTCCCCGCGCCGAGCCCGCCGCGCAGCGCGACGACGGCGCCGGGATACAGCCTCGCGGCAAGCTCCCGCCCCGCCCGCTCCGTGTCAACCTCTCCGCCGGAATAGATTATCATAGTAGTCCCCCCAATATGCGACAATAAGCATAACACAGGCACGGCGCGGTTGCACACGGCTTATATTAAAGCAGCGGGGCGCGCGCCCCAAAAACCGCCGGGGTGGGAAAGAAAATGCTTGATTAGATGCAGAGATGCCGCTCCGTGACGTATGCGCAACGGACGGCAAAGGCGTTAGAGAGCGCCGGAATAAGCGCCGTCGTGACGCGCGCGCCGCGCGGACTGTCGCCCGCGGGGTGCTCTTACTGCGTGCGGGCGCCGGGGCGGCATATTGCCGCGGCGCTCGCCGCCGTTAAAAACGCGGGGCTGCCGCCGGCGCGCGTGTTCATTCAAAGCGAAAACGGGGGATATTCCCCGTATGGCTCCGCCGGAGCGCCAAGCCTATGATATATCTCGATTCGGCGGCGACGACGCTGCAAAAGCCAAAAACCGTCGCGCGGGCTATGAAAAGGGCAGTCAGTACGCTCGCGAGCCCCGGGCGGGGCGGGCACTTATCGTCAATGCTCGCCGCGCGGACGGCGTATGAATGCCGGGAGCTTGCAGCGCGGCTGTTCAACGTTCCGGACCCGGCGAACATCGTGCTCACGTCCAGCGCGACGCACGGGCTCAATATCGCGATAAATTCGCTGGCCCGCCGCGCGTCACGCGGCGGCGCGGCGATCGTTTCCGGTTATGAGCACAATTCGGTCATGCGCCCGCTGAGGGCCGCCGGAATCGAAACGGTTATCGCGCGCTCTGCGCTGTTTGAGCCGGAGGACTTATTGCGCGCGTTTGAAAGAGAGTTTGAGCGCGGGCGCGTCGCCTTCGCCGTGCTGAATCACGTGTCAAACGTGTTCGGATATATCCAGCCGGCGGAGCGTGTGGCGGAGCTGTGCCGCGCGCGCGGCGTGCCGCTGATAATCGACGCGTCGCAGTCGGCGGGAAGCGTCCAGATAGATATGCTCTCGCTCGGCGCGGAATTTATCGCGATGCCGGGGCACAAGGGGCTTTACGGGCCGCAGGGCACGGGCCTGCTGCTGTGCCGCGGCCCGGCTGACGGCGTTCTCGGCATAATGCAGGGCGGCACTGGGAGCGATTCGGCGTCTGATCTGATGCCGGCCTTCCTGCCGGACGCGTTAGAGGCCGGCACGCACAATATGCCCGGGATCGCCGGGCTGAGCGAGGGTATCAAATTCGTCCTCTCGCGCGGAGAGGCGGGCATTTTGGAGCACGCGCGCGGACTGATAGCCGAGGCGGCGCGCGGCTTGGCGGAGCTTCCGGGCGTGCGCGTGTTCGGCGGGAGCGGCGAAAACCGCGCGGGCGTGCTGTCTTTTCGGCTCGAGCATACGGAATGCGAGGCGGCGGCGGAGGAGCTTTCGCGCCGGGGCTTCGCCGTGCGCGCGGGTCTGCACTGCGCGCCGGAGGCGCACAGGACGGCGGGGACGTTTGAAACGGGCACAGTAAGGCTCAGCGTGTCGGCGTACAATACGGCGCGGGAGCTGCGCGCGCTCGTATCGGCGGTTTCGGAAATGGCCCGGAAATCGCAGTGATCGTCCGGGCGCAAAGGCTTCACCGCAGAAATTTTATATGGTATCCCGCCCGAACGCGCGCGGCAGCAGCTCCGATAGGCGGTAGCTCACATACCGGCCGTCCGCGCGGGACGCGAGCACCTCGATATCCGGCGAAAATTCATTCAGCGTCTGCCGGCAGGCGCCGCACGGCAGGCAGTAGGCCGCCCCGTCCGACACGATGGCGATCCTCTTGAAGCTCTTAAAGCCCGCCGCCACCGCGGCGGCAATTGCGGCGGTCTCGGCGCATACGGCCACGCCGGAGGCCGCGTTTTCTATGCGGCAGCCTGTGAAAACCGTTCCGTCCGCGCACTCGATAGCGGCTCCCGTCGGGAAGCGCAAATACGGGCTGTGCGCCTTTTCCTTTACCGCCGCCGCGAGGTTTATAAGCTCTCTGTCAGTTACTCTCATCGTTATGTCCGCTCCTTATTTATAATAATATACGCCGCTTTCAAATACCGGCTGATGCTTTTCCCCCGTGATATTTTTCGCGACGAGCTTCCCCCGCCGCTCCGAGTGCCCCATCTTCCCGAACACGCGCCCGTCCGGAGAGAACAGCCCCTCGACGGCGAGCCGCGACCCGTTAGGATTCACGGCGACGTCCATAGACGGCGCGCCCGCCGAGTCACAATACTGCGTCGCGATCAATCCGCGCTCCGCCAATCCGCCGAGAGAGTCCTCCGGCGCGGCAAAGCGCCCCTCCCCGTGCGAGACCGGCAAGGCGTAAACGTCCCCCACGTGCGACAACGCCATCCACGGCGAAGCGACAGACGCCACGCGCGTATAAACATACCTCGCCTGATGCCGCCCGATGATATTGTGCGTCAGCGTAAATTCGTTTTTCTCCGGCGGCGCGATATCGCCGAACGGCACAAGCCCGAGCTTCACAAGCGCCTGAAACCCGTTGCATATCCCGAGCATCAGCCCGTCCCGCTTTTGCAAAAGCTCCCGCACCGCGTCCGTCACCGCCGGGCTGCGGAAGAAGGCCGTTATGAACTTCGCGCTGCCGTCCGGCTCGTCCCCGCCAGCAAAGCCGCCCGGCAGTACGACTATCTGACTGCGGCGGATCGCCGCGCGGGAGGCTTCTATCGATTCCGAAAGCGCCGCCGGCGTCAGATTCCGCAGCACGATAATTTCCGCCTCGGCGCCCGCGCGTATCAGCGCGCGCTCGGTATCTATTTCGCTGTTCGTGCCGGGGAAGGCGAAGACGCAGGCGCGCGGCTTCGCTATCTTCACAGCCGCGCCGTAAGCGGGGCACTTTTCATACGACAGCGCGGGAACTGCGCCGCTTAAAGCCGTGCGCGTCGGGAACACGCTCTCCAATACGCCCTCCCGCTCCGCGAGCAATTCCTCCAGCGGCGAAGCTTCGCCGAACAAGCTCAAAACCGGCTCCCGTATTGTCATCCCTATAACCTCAGAGCCCTCAACGCGCCTCGTAATTTCCGCAAATATCGCGCCCGCCGAGGTGACTAAGTCCACGCGATTGTTGTGCTCAAACCCGATCCCGTTACCGAAACACATACACGAGAACATATCTTCCAAGCCAAGAGAGTCCGAAGCCCACGCCGAGACAATCGCCCCAGTCTTGATCGCCTCGTAAACCCGCCGCCACATAGCTTTCGTCTCCGCGAGAGTCTCTCCGGCCCGGAACAGCGCGACCTCGCGCCCCGCCGCCTTGAATTCCGGCGAGATTATCACGCGCGCGTCCGCCGGCGCGACGGCGAAAGATATCAGCGTCGGAGGTACGCCAAGCTCCGAGCCGTCTCCTTCCGGCTCAAACGAGCCCGACATACTGTCCTTGCCGCCAACGGCGGCGATTTCGAGCCCCATCTGCGCGTCCAGCGCGCCTAAAAGCGCCGCGAACGGCTTTCCCCAGCGCACGGGGTCGTTTTTCAGCTTTTCAAAATACTCTTGGAACGTCAGGTACACGGCGTCCGGGTCACAGCCCGCGGCGACGAGCTTCGCCACGCTCTCTATGACGGCGATCCGCGCGCCCGAATACGGGTCGGCCTCCGACAAATAAGGGTCAAAGCCGTACGCCATAACGGAGCACGTGTTCGTTTCCCCCGTTTTCACGGGTATCAGCGCCGCCGAGACTTGCGTCGGCGTCTTCTGCGTCTTTCCCCCATACGGCGCCAGGACTGTTCCGGCTCCGACGGAGGAGTCGAACATCTCGGCGAGCCCTGTTTGAAGCGCCGCGCTGAGCCTGTTGCAATTCTCCGCATCTTCGCCGAGCTTGCGCACATCCCGATCCTCCCACGCCATAACTCGCGCCTCCGCGCGGCGCGGCGCGCCGTTTGAAGATAAAAGCGCGCGCGGTAAATCCGCGGCTATCTCCCCGCCGAAGCGCATTATGAGCCGCGGAGCTTCCGTTACGCGCGCGACGACGTAAGCTTCCAGATTCTCGCCGCCGGCTTTTTCGATAAACGCCGCGGCGTCCTCCGCCGCGGCGACGACCGCCATACGCTCCTGCGACTCTGAGATAGCCAGCTCCGTGGCTCCCAGCCCTTCGTATTTAAGCCGCACGGCTGACAAGTCCACGTCCAGCCCGTCGGCCAATTCTCCGACGGCGACGGACACGCCCCCGGCCCCAAAATCGTTACAGCGTTTTATGAGTTTTATCGCTTCGGCGTCGCGGAACAGGCGCTGGAGCTTTCTTTCCTCGGGCGCGTTGCCCTTTTGGACTTCTCCGGACATATTCGCGACAGAGCCGCGGTCGTGAGTCTTGGAGGAACCCGTCGCCCCGCCGACTCCGTCCCGCCCCGTGCGCCCGCCGAGCAGTATAATGACGTCTCCGGGAGACGGAGTCTCGCGCCTCACTTCCGAAAATTTAACCGCGCCCGCCACCGCGCCCACTTCCATCCGCTTCGCGAGATATCCCGGGTGGTATATCTCTTGCACGAGCGTCGTCGCGAGCCCTATCTGGTTGCCGTAGCTGGAATATCCGCGCGCCGCCGTCGTCGTAAGCCGCCTCTGCGGCAGTTTTCCGGGCAAAGTCTCGGAGACAGGGGCCAATGGGTCTCCTGAACCGGTAATGCGCATCGCTTGATAGACATACGCTCTGCCTGAAAGGGGGTCCCGTATCGCTCCGCCAATACAGGTGGCGGCGCCGCCGTAGGGCTCTATTTCTGTGGGGTGATTGTGGGTTTCATTTTTGAATAATAATAGCCAGTCTTCCGTTTTTTCGCTCTCTTCGCCCTCGCGCGTCACAACGTCTATATGTATGGAGCAGGCGTTTACCTCGTCGGAGATGTCTAAGTTCTTTAGGAGGCCGCGGCGTTTGAGCGCCTTTGCTCCTATTGTGGCTAAGTCCATAAGCGTTATGGGGTGGGAGTCATCGGCTTTGCCGTAGACCTCGTCCCGGAGAGCTAAGTACCGCTCATACGCCTTTGCGGTTTGGTTATCGCGGATGTCCACGTTTTCGAGCCGCGTCAGGAACGTCGTGTGGCGGCAGTGGTCGGACCAATACGTGTCGAGGATTCGCAGCTCCGTCACGGTCGGGTCCCGCAGCTCCTTGCCGCGGAACCAATCGCACGTGAAGATCAGATCGTCAAGGCTCATAGCGAGGGAATATTCGTTCAGGAGCGACGGGAGTTCCCCGTCCGGCAGCGAAATAAAGCCGGAGATATACGCTATCGGCTCCGGCGCGGGAGCTTCCTCCGCCAGCGTTTCCGGCTTGTCCGGCGAGGCCTCGCGCGACTCAACGGGGTTGATCAAATGCGCGCGCAACGCCGATTTATCGGACTCTGTCAGCTCGCCGTAAAACACATAGACCTTTGCCGTCCGCACGCGCGGCCGCTCGCCGCGCGTTATCATCTGCACGCACTGCGCGCACGAGTCCGCCCGCTGGTCGAATTGCCCCGGCAGCGCCTCGACGGCGAGGACGAAAGCCCCGCGCGTCTCCGGCTGCTCTTCGTCGAACACTTCATCTACCGCGCTTTCGGAGAAAACGGCCGTTCGCGCGGCGCAGTATTCCGACTCCGTTACACCCTCGACGTCGTATCGCGCGAAAATCCGCGCGCGCGTTGAGCCCGAGAGCCCGAGGAAGTCCCGCGCCTCCGCGAGCAGCGCCCGCGCCTCGACGTCAAAGCCCTCCTTTTTTTCGGTGAAGCATCTGTAGACTGTCATATGTATCAACCTTTCAAATTTGATCCGTCTTTTTCATCTGTCCGCCTCGAC
>JAISAA010000095.1 GCA_031266955.1 Oscillospiraceae bacterium
GCTTTTCTTTTGCGGCGGCGGTCTTTTCGCCGTTCGGCGGGTTCAGCTTGACGCTCTGCTCAATCTTCGCGCCGTTGCGCTCGAAGGCCCGCGTGAAGCTGAACGCGTCCGTGTCCAGACCCACCGTCATGCAGCCGCCTCGCGCCAGCTTCATCGTTTCGGCGGGTAGCTTGCCGCCGCCCGGCGCGTAGCCCAGCAGGGCTATCCCTAACGCCTGCGCGCGCGTGGTTTTGCCCGCGCCGTTGCGCCCGATGATTACGTCGCGCCCCGTCAGTTCCTGATTGCCGTTCTCGCGCTTTATGCCGCGCATTACTATGCGGTTAATCATAACGCCGCCCTCCAATCATAAAAATGGATTGTCGTCGTCCGGCGCGCCGGGGTATTCTAAACCGCCCGACTGCCGCTCGTCCGCTTTTCCGTCCGCAAAATAAATTTCCTCGGCGATTATCTCCGTCACCCGCCGTTTTACTCCGTCTTTGCCGACATAATCGCGGGTCTGTATTTCGCCCGTTACCGCTACGCTCCGCCCCTTGCGGAGGTATTTGCTCGCGAATTCCGCTTTGGCTCGCCACGCGATTATTGGGAAAAAGTCCGTTACCACGTCCTTGTCTTTTTGCTTCCCGCACGGCGCTGCGAGGCTGAAGCTCGCGACCGCTATTTGTTGGGGCGTGTAGCGGAGCGCCGGCTCCGCTGTCAAACGCCCCATTAATTGACATTGATTCATTTCGTCCCCTCCGTCACCGCGAAGCTTTCGCTATATCTTGGCATTTACGGCAAAGCGGGCGGCCGTATTTACTCCGCGAGAAATTCGACTCCGCGCCCGTTATATCCGCGCCGCAGTCCGCGCATTGCAAAGCGGCGCCGTTATTGCCGCCGTCCCGCGGATACGCGGAAGCGCCGCCGCCGTTACCGCCCCCGCTCTTTTTCGCGTCGATTAAGCGGCTCGCCTCGCTTCTGCGTATGTCGTCCCAGCCCGTAATCCCGCGTCCGCAAATACCGGAAATCTCCGCGAGCGCTTCCGAATCGGGCGCGCCCCCGAATAGCTTCTTGATAAACCCTAACTGGCCGCTCGACGGTTTCGGATACTGCCCCGTCATCGCGGCGAAATCCTCCGCGTCCTGCGTAAACATTCGGCTCGCGCCCGTCGCTTTGAGCGTCGCGTCCACGAACGCCCGCTTGTTCGCCATTTTAATCAGCGTGTTGACGGAGTCGGCGGGATCGGGGTTCTCTATCAGTTCCCCGGTTGACTTGTCCTTGCGGTAGCGGTATTTCTTTTCGTGGCTGTTCGCCGAGCCTATCCCATAGGCGATTTGCGACCCGCTTTCAATGTGGAAGACAGGCATGCCGACCGTATAGCTGAAATATGCCGCGCTCCCAGTGTAAATGTCAACTGAAAAATCACCCACTCATATAACAAAGCGCGAATTTAAGCAGTCTTCGTTTTGGGGGTGGGTGATTTTAATTATATTACTATGGTGATTTTTCGGGTAATAAATACACGCGTCAATACACAGCTCGCGGTTCGAGAGGAAAATCTCGATAAATTTCTTCGGCGCTTTAGCATAATGTGTGTCGAAAATGGCTTTAAGTTTCGGAATACTCCGAATCGCAACACTATTGCGAATCGCTCCCGGTTTTTTGTACAAAGTATCCAAATAGTGGTATATATCCACTTGCATGTTGTCTTTGCCGAAAATGCGCGGATGTGAACAGACAAGCTCATTGGCGGCATAAATACGCAGCTCGTCGTGGTATTTTTTAACAATTACCGTCCTGCCGACGAGATGTTCCGGCACTGAATAATGGCAGGCGTCCACGCAAATCATACAGCTTAAATTAACTTTCGCCTCACCAAGTGTCGCTAATTCAAGCTTCGGTTTGTACGGCAGAAGGCATTTTTTCTCCTCTTCGATCGCGCTGCGTTCGTTAATTTTCAGCAACTGGCTGTGCATATATTCGCGCGCCTCATCAAGGCTGCCAAATTTATACATACCGCTAAAAATCCGATTGCGCAGCACTTTTACACTGTTTTCGACCGACCCCTTTTCGTTGCCGCGAAAGCAGTTTGTCACATTAATTTGAAACCCATAGTAGCTGGACATGCTGACAAGCTCGCGATTAAGGATTTTCTCGCTCCTGCCGATGAATTTCGACACGACGTTTCGCATGTTGTCATACACAACTTCGCGCCAGCATCCGCCCATCATCTCGAAAAATTTCACGTGACTGTCCATAAACACGGCCTTTTTCTGGTTCGTGTACAGATACGCCCATCGAAACCGGCTGCCCGGGCTTGAAAACACAGCCATATGATATGTTTTGATCCCCTCGCCGCAGTCCGGCCGAACCTCCCCGAAATCGTATTCGAGACGGTCCCCAAAGTCGTACTCCTGTCGGATGTACACTTCTTTCAGCTTTGCCCTGATTTTCGCCAAAGCAATGCTGACGGTCGCCTCGCCGATGTCAAACCCCTCGTCCCTCACTTTCTCGAATATCTGCCGGTTTGTCAGTTTCTGTTTGTGCCCCGCGCCGAGCCGCCGCGTTTTCCCGCGCTCTTCCTCGGCGATTTCGCGCAACCGCGCGTCCAACG
>JAISAA010000172.1 GCA_031266955.1 Oscillospiraceae bacterium
ATATTCACGGTGGGCTCGATATTAGACCCCGCGCAGGCCGAGGAAATAATCGCCTCCGGGCGCGCCGACGGCGTGTCGATGTCCCGCGCGCTTATCGCCGACCCCGCGCTTCCGAGAAAAGCCGCCGAGGGGCGCTCTGACGATATCCGCCCGTGCCTGCGCTGCCTGAACTGTACGGACAGCGACAACGCGACACGGCATTTTATATGCAGCGTAAATCCGCTTATTTCCCGCGAAGCGAGGCTTGGGTTTGCGGAAAGTGCGGCGTGCGGGAAATCAGCGGATTTGATTGAAATTACGCGCTACGCGCGGGGTGCTGTGCGGGAGGGGAATGACAGTTCATATGGGGCGCGATTTGCGGGTCGGCGCAGGGTATTAGTCGTAGGCGGCGGGCCCGCGGGGCTTCAAGCGGCTATAACGGCAAGTGAGCGCGGGTATGACGTCACGCTTGTCGAAAAATCCTCCGGGCTCGGCGGGCTGCTGCGCTTTTCCGACGCCGATGCGCATAAGACCGACCTGCGCCGCTTCAAGAATTACCTGATACGCCAAGTTGAAAAAATGAATGTAAAAACGCTTCTGAACACCGCCCCGACGGACGAGCTGATCGAAGAAATCAGCCCGGACGCGATCATCGTCGCGACCGGCAGCGTACCCATAGTCCCGGCGTTCATACGCGGCTGTGAGCGCGCGCGCCACGCGGCGGAAGCGTATTTTGATACAGCGCCTGTGAACCCTGCCGCCGCCGTCATAATAGGCGGCGGGCTTGTCGGCGCCGAAGCGGCGCTGCACCTTGCCGGGCTCGGCTGCCGGGTGACGGTGATCGAGCTCTCGGACACTTACTGCGGCGAGGCCTCGGCCATTTATAAGCTCGGCGTTTCGCGCGAGATAGAGCGCCTCGGCGTGACGGTGCTCACAAACGCCCGCGCGCTTGAAATAACTGCCTCCGGCGTATTGTACGAACGCCTCGGCGAGACGAAAACAGCCGAGGCCGCCAACGTGTTTTACGCCGTCGGGATGAAGCCCAACGACGACGCTTATTTTGCGCTCCGCGGCAAGGCGCCGTACGTCGCGCTTGCCGGGGACTGCAAAAAGGTCGGAAAAGTGGACGGCGCCGTCCACGGCGGCTTTTTCGCGGCGATGGATATTTAGAGACGCTCTTGATAAAAACCAAAAGCGTCTCTGACAGCGGGATGGCTACAACCGCCGCACCATCTGGAGGTAATCGTCGTTTTTGTCCGTTTGCAGCGCTTTGAACCCGCTGCCGCGGTAAAATCCGACGACCTTATCAATATCCCGGCACTCGATCAGCACATATCTGCCGCCGATGAGCGTGTGTACCTGATATATCATATTCATACAAATGATTAACAGGTCTTTTCCCGATATTTCTTTTGCCTTGGCCTCGTCCTTGCCGAATTGACCGATAAGCGCGATGGCGACGCTCTCCACCTCTTTAGAAAAGCCGTCGATTTCTTTTATCTTGTTCTTTGAAAGAGTGCCGCGGAATTCGAGCGATTTCAGAGACAGTGTAAAATAGGCCAAAATCGAAACGTCGCCGCTGAGAAACGTCTCTTCCTCGCATATAATATATGTTCTGCTTTTATCGCGTTTTTCAAATTCAAGGGCTTTGTTTTTGAGAAAAAACTCAACGTCTTTATCTTTGCAGGAGAACGCTTCTATAGCGTCAGTCACGGCTTCCGCGAGTTCTGTTTCAACAAGCGCGCCGAGCGATTTCGCAGACAGCATTCTATATCCTCCTTTGTAAGCTCCCGGTATATTTTGCTTGCGTCGGGGCGGGGCGGGGCGGGCTCTTTTAATAATTCGATGAGTACGTCGGCTGCCGCGTCGTCTATTATGATCCGTTTGTCAAATGTTGATGTTGCCATTGTGGTCGCCTCCTTTTTTCATAACAACGATAATATAGCATATGCGAGCTACTTTGTCAACGTCGCCATCGCGGCACATCATTGATATCTCAGAAAGCGCCGGACATTTTTCAAGAAATGTCCGGCGCTTGTATCAACACGTTTTTTAATTGCTTGCCGGCGGCGTTCGCCGCCGTGTCATCAGTTGGCGCTTGCCGCCTCGACGTACCTGTGCAGCAGGCCCGCTATCTCGGCGCGCGTAGCTTCGCCGCGCGGGTTTACACGGCCTCCGCCGACGCCGCCGATGAGACCCGCGGCGTTGAAGTCGGTCACGGCCTGCTTCGCGTAGTCCGCTATCTCCGCTGAGTCGGTGAATGTCTCGGGCTGACGCACGGCGGCGAGCTTTTTGCCCGTGAATTCCGCGTAGCGCGAGAACAGGACCGCCATATCCTGACGCGTGAGCTCGTCGTCAGGCGCGAAGCGGCCGCCGCCTACGCCGTCCACGATCCCGTTCGCGGACGCCCATGCGACGGCGGCTGTATACCACTGCCCCGCCGGAACGTCGGAGAACCCGGAGCCCGCGCCGGCCGCGGGCGAGCCGGACAGACGGTACAGCGCCGTGACGAGCATCGCGCGGGAGACCTTTGTAGCAGGGCTGAACGTGTTTGCGCCCGTGCCGGTCATAAGGCCGTTTGAGTACGCGTATTCGACGTCGGCGAAGAACCAATCGCTCGCGAGTATATCGGTGAACGGGACAGTAAGCGCCTCGTCGGAGCCGACGGCGTAGAGCGACAGGTGATTTGTCGTGAACGTCACCATTTTTGCGCCGGCGCCGTATGACGACGGGAGCTTTTCGCCGTTGCCGTCCGCGTCGATATACGTCACAGTGACGCCCTGCGCCGTCTGGCCGGCTTTCAGCGTATACGGCAGCGCTATCGTGACCGACGCGCCGTCAAAGCTTGTGATATTCTTTCCTCCGCCAGTCACGGAAATGCTGAACACGTCGGCGCCCCTTGCCGCCGACTGCTGCTTCGCGCTCAGCGAGGCCGCCGTCACGCCGCTGATTCCGACCGTGACGCTGCCGCCGCCGAGCTGCGCCGCGACTGACGCCGTGGCCTCGGCGTCCAGCGTTATCGTGCCCTTCGGCAGCTTCAGCTCTATCGGCAGCCCGGCCTCCGCGAACATTGTCAGCGCGGTTTTCGGCAGCACCGCCGAGGTCGTGTTCAGCGCGGAGGTGAGGTCTATCGTCGCGGCTTCGGAGTTTTTACTAATGATCTCCGTGACCTTGCCGTACGGCAGCGAGAGCGTCGCCGTGCCGCCGGACTGCGTGTAGCTCACCGATACGGAGCCGCCGGCGGCCGGCGCGGTCTTGGACGGGTTGGACGTCGAGCCGCCGCCTCCGCCGCTGCCGCCGCCATTGCCTCCGTTACCGTTGTTGGAATTGCCGTCGCCGCCCTGCTCGGGGGGCGCTGCGGGATCGGCGAAAAACGTCTCCGTCAGCGTGGCGCTGCCGGCGTAGACTACGGTTCCCGACGCGTCGCTTATGACTACGTAGTAGTCGCCGTAGGTTATGCCGGCAGTCTTAAACACGGACGCGGGGACGATATTCTGAAAATACCGTGAGCCGTCAGAGGTGACGGCGGGGATCGTGACCGTTCGGGACGCCGTGCCGAGCGTCGGCGGGGTCACGGGGTAAAATGCGGCCGTGAGCGCGGGAACGGAAGCGCGCGCCAACTTCGTGTAGCCGGATACCGCGAAGCCGTCAATGTAAGTGGTATACGGGTCTGTGATGTCCTTGTACGTTCTCGTCGCGACGGCGGTTTGGACATCGTATGCTATAGAGCGCGCGGGAGCTACGATGAGTATGGATGGAGATGCTGAAAAGGAGGATGCGGCGTTACCTTGATAGTACGTCACCCTATAGACTCCCACCGGGGGCGCCGCTGTTGTCGAAAGAGACGCATAATCCGCGCCGGAGCTGCCGGACAGCCCGGAA
This sequence comes from Oscillospiraceae bacterium, assembly GCA_031266955.1. Lineage (GTDB taxonomy): Bacteria > Bacillota > Clostridia > Oscillospirales > Oscillospiraceae > JAIRRO01. The sequence goes on from JAISAA010000172.1 coordinate 3,862, forward strand.
TACTTGGTTTCCGTATTCGTCAATAAATCCGTCAAGCCCACACTCCACTCGCTCGCGTTGATCGTCGAGCCGGGCGCGTTCACGCTGAAAGAATAGACGTCTCCGGAATATATCACAGACGAGCCATAGATATTGTTGCCGCCCGTGCCGGGAAAGAAGTCTGAGCCGTCCGAGCCTCCGCTGGGCGTCACGGCGGCGGTGAGCTTGACAAGAGGAAACTTGCCGAACATCAAATAATACGTACTGCCCGCCGTCAAGGACTGTCTGGCGTTGAATATATAGGCGTCTTGATCCGGGGAACTCCACGCGCCGTATTTTGTTACATTCACTGAGCTCACGGGATTGAAGGATGTGTCCGCGAGCGTGAATGTAAGACCCGCGCGGTAAGCCGCCTGATTTCCTACATAAGAATAATACACCCAGAAAGTATATCCATTAATACTTGATGGAACCTCGGCGATATTGTTGCTATATAAATCTCCTACGTAAGTGGAAGAATAGTTCACTTCCGTACCCGTCGAAAACGTCATAGCGGGCGTTACGGACAAAAAAGCAGAGGCGATTGGATAGTTGGATTCAGGAGAATCCGCACTAAATGAACTGTATATAGCGACGGAGACGTTATTTGATGTCCCGAATAAATTCGGATACATAGCAGTCGTGAGACTGATCTCGTATTTTCCGCCGTCTGACAGCGTGAGCGCCGTAGGCTCCATAACTACGCGCGTGTTGACGGATGTGGACGAATAATCATAATTATATATCCCGACATACAGCGTACCCGGAGCCGTGCTCGCGTTTACCGGCACGATATACAGCTTAGCCTCGTCGATATCCGATGTGTCGAGGAAGTACTGGGTCTCACTGTGACGGGTGAGCGTCTTGCTGAAAGAGGCGGCGCCTGTTACGGTCACGGTAAATTGGTCGTTACCCGTCAAGCTCGCGGTGGCGGAGCTCTTTAATTTAAGATAATACTGCTGTTGGCCCGCGACGACAACGCCATCCAGAACATTTTCGTCGGAATTGCCAATCTTCACTGCCGCAATATCCGATTGCTTGATATTAACGCCGTCAAGATAAAGCCATACGCTTCCGTCCGCGTGAACGTAGTAGCTGTCCTTGGTGTAGGATGTACCAATCGACGCACCGTATTCAAGCCAGATGTACAACCAAGAGTATCCTGAGACATCTGCGGCGGGACTCGGCGTCGCGCCGTTGCCGGGCGTGACGCCGCCGAGCGATAGTACGCGCGGTGTAGCGTTTTTCGCGATTATTTCGAGTGTTCCAATCGTTGTGGGCTGATCTCCATACGTCACCGTATACGTTCCGGCGGAAGCAACGCCAAGGAAAAGCGCCCCGCTGTAGCCGCTGATACTTGGGGTATAATTATCAGTGCTTATATTACTATAGTCGTAGATTGCGGTTGCGTAGAGCTTTTTTGTGAGCGCGGAGCCCGACGACGGGGTCAGCTTTACGTCACTCCATGCAAAGTTTGCCGAACCATTCCCAATTGGCAGCGGATACGCTGAGCCCGTGTCGATACGCACGGCCAGATCGCCCTCTACGGCGTAGAAATGGGGCGGGGCGCTCGGCGTCTCCTCCGTCAGGAGCGCCGCGGGCGCTTCCAGCGTCTCAAACGGTATCAGACCGTCCGCGCCGTCATATGCGCTTTCTTCTTCCGCGGCGGGCGCTTCCCCGATCACCGTCTCCTGCGCCGGTTCAAGCTCCGCCGCTACTGGATCGCCGTCGTCCGCCAGAGCCGAGAGCGGCAGCAGCGTCGCCGCCATTATGACGACAAGTAGCAGCGCGAGCAGCCTTGAATGTGTCTTTGCGTTTGCCATGATTTTTTCCTCCCAAATAAAATAAAGTTTCCCGGGACCCGGAAAGAGGTCTTAGGGAAACCAGTAAAGGGCGCGCAGGAAAACCGGGCGAAATTCGCCCCGCCGTTACCTACGCGCCCGAATATGAACCCATTGCCGCGATAACGCGGCGCCGGTGTGCTGTTCAGCGATATTCGGAAATTCTTCGCTTGCCGTCCGTAAGCCGGAATTGTAAACACAAGGGGAAGCGTGTATACTGAATCCAAGCTGTGACGGCGGAATTTCCGTGCTCGTAGGCTATTGGTTGAAATGGTGTCCCTACTTGCGTCGTGCGGTGTTTGCGGCACTGCACGACCGCCGCGGCCCATTTTACTGGTTCCACGGACAGATATTACCACATCCTGATGAGGCTTTCAACTGCTTTTTTGAAAAAAATCCGTCGAATTTTTACGGCGCTTTCACGCCGGGAGCTTTGCCGGGCGAATATATATCCGCCAAATACGGCCACGGGGCAAATAAGTGAATAAATATGCGTGCATATCGAAAAATAAATTCATCTTTATGCAATTTGCCTATTGCATTCCGGATATGACTGTGTTATAATTATCCGCATAGCGTTCATAAAAAGCCAAATCGCCCGCGCGCAGCGCGTAATTTTTATTTAGGAGGAATTGAATATGACTGCAAACGCAAGCGTAAAAAAGGTCGTGCTGATGTATTCCGGGGGGCTGGATACGTCGATAATCATCCCGTGGCTCAAGGAGAATTACGGCAACTGCGAGGTCGTCGCCGTCTCAGCCGACGTCGGGCAGGGCGCGGAGCTCGACGGTCTCGAGGAAAAGGCGCTGAAAACGGGCGCGTCAAAGCTGTATATCGAGGATTTGAAGGACGAATTCGTGAACGACTTCATAATCCCGACGATGAAGGCCGGGGCGCGGTATGAGGGATATCTGCTCGGCACGTCGTTCGCGCGGCCCGTCATCGCAAAGCGCATAGTCGAAATAGCGTTACGCGAGAACGCGGACGCGATAGCCCACGGCTGCACGGGGAAGGGCAACGATCAGGTCCGCTTCGAGCTGGCGATAAAGGCGCTGGCCCCGCAGATGAAAATAATCGCCCCGTGGCGCGAGTGGGAGCTGAAATCCCGCGACGACGAGATAGATTACGCCGAGGCGCGCGGTATCCCGCTTAAAATAAGCCGCGAGACGAATTATTCAAAGGACAAGAATTTATGGCATCTCTCGCACGAGGGCCTTGACCTTGAAAACCCCGCCGGCGAGCCGCAGTACGGTAAAAACGGGTTCTTGGAGCTCGGCGTCCCGCCCGAGGCGGCGCCCGACGCGCCGGAATATATCGAGCTCGGATTCGAGCGCGGAGTCCCGGTTTCGCTCGGCGGCGAAAAGCTGACGGCTACGGAGATCATACATAAGCTCAACGCGCTTGGCGGGAAGCACGGCGTCGGCCTGTTCGATCTCGTTGAAAACCGCCTCGTCGGAATGAAATCGCGCGGGGTATATGAGACGCCGGGCGGAACTATACTGTATCACGCGCACGATGTGCTGGAGACCGTGACGCTCGACCGGGACACGTCGCATTACAAGGCGCTCGTCGCGCAGCGATTCGCGGAGCTCGTCTATGACGGCCTGTGGTTCACGCCGCTACGCGAGGCGCTGTCCGCCTTCGTCGATAAAACGCAGGAGACGGTGACGGGCACCGTCCGGCTTAAGCTGTACAAGGGCAACATTATAAACGCCGGCGTGTGGAGCGATAACAGCCTGTACAGCGAGGAGCTCGCGAGCTTCGGAGAGTCCGATTATAACCAGCGGGACGCCGAGGGCTTCATAAATCTGTTCGGCCTGCCCGTAAAAGTCCGGGCGATGCTGCAAGCCGCCCGTGATATAAATCCTGCCTTCGAGGATAAAAAGTAAATGCCCTCGATGATGATCCACCTCACCGCGGCGTATGAATACGACGCGGACGGCGACGGGCTTTTCTATTTCGCGAATCTCGCGCCCGACTACACGGACGCGCGCAGGATAAAGGACATAATTCATCTGCGCGACAAGCCCGACCGCTTATCGGCGCTCGCGGAGCTTAAAAGCACGCTTGATCTGAAAAACCCGTTTGAGCTCGGCTGGCTGCTTCACCTGTTCGCCGACTCGCGCTGGGACTCCGCCGTGATCCCAAAGTTCCGCGATTCATACCCGGATGGGGACGGCGGGGAGCCCTGGTTTACGGCGTACAGAAAAGAGATAGGCCGTCTCTCATTCGCGCTGTACAGGCGCGAGCCGTGGGCGGCGGAGGTTTTCGCGAAAATGTCGGCGGCGGAGCTTGACGATACGAGGGCTTTGACCGGCGTCCTACCGGTCCCGCTTGAGCTCGGCTGGTTTTTAGAGCGCGTGCATATGCGGCACGAGCGGGGCGGTGCGCCGCCGGAGTTTTTCACCTTGGAAATGGCCGAAGGCTTCGCGCGCGATACGGCGCGCGGATTTAAGGAGTGGTTATATGGCTAAGCTGTGGTCGGGGCGGTTCGACGGGGACACGGACGCGCTCGTCGATGAGCTGAACGCGTCCATCGGGTTCGACAAGCGCCTGTACAAGGAGGATATCGCGGGCTCCATAGCGCACGCAAAAATGCTCGCGGAGCGGGAGATCATCCCGCAAAGCGATCTGGAGCTCATAATACCGGCGCTGCTGGCGATATGCGGCGATATAGAGTCCGGCGCGTTTGAGTTCCGGCAGTCGGACGAGGATATCCATATGGCGATAGAGGCGGAGCTGACGCGCCGCGTCGGAAACGCCGGCAAGCGCCTCCACACGGCGCGCAGCCGCAATGATCAGGTGGCGCTCGATTTCAGGCTGTACCTGAAAAACGAGATAGGCGCGATACTCGGGCAGCTCTGCCGCCTGCTTGATACGCTGTGTACCGTGGCGCAGGACAATCTCGACGCCGTCATGCCCGCGTACACGCATTTGCAGCGCGCGCAGCCCTCGACGCTCGCGCACTATATGATGGCCTACGCCAATATGCTCCGGCGCGACGTCACGCGCTTAGAGGACTGCCGCGAGCGGATGGACCTCTCCCCTCTCGGCTCCGGCGCGCTCGCCGGCACGACGTACCCAATAGACCGTGAGGCGACGGCGCGCGAACTCGGTTTCGAAGGCGTCACGGAAAACAGCCTCGACGGCGTTTCCGACAGGGACTACGCCATAGAGCTGCTCGCGGCGCTGTCCATACTGATGACGCACCTGTCGCGCTTTTCCGAGGAGATAATACTGTGGTGCTCGTGGGAATTTAAGTTCATAGAGCTCTCAGACAGATATTCCACGGGCTCGTCGATAATGCCGCAGAAGAAAAACCCCGACGTGGCGGAGCTCGTGCGCGGCAAGACGGGGCGGGTGTACGGCAGCCTGTTTGCATTGCTCACGGTGATGAAGGCGCTGCCGCTCGCGTACAACAAGGATATGCAAGAGGACAAGGAGCAGGTCTTCGACGCCATAGACACCGTAAAAAAATGCCTGCCCGTCTTCGGCGCGATGCTCGCGACAATGACAGTCAGGCGGGACAATATGCGCCGTGCCGCCGCCGAGGGCTTCATAAACGCCACGGACTGCGCGGACTATCTCGTAAAAAAAGGCCTCCCGTTCCGCGACGCGTACACAATAACCGGCGGCCTCGTGAGCCTGTGCGCCGCCGAAAACCTGACGCTCGAAACGCTGGAACTCGCCCGATACCGCGAAAAATCCGAACTGTTTGCCGCCGACGTCTACGACGCGATAAGCCTCGAAACCTGCCTGTCCGAACGCCGAACCCCCGGCGGCCCCGCCCCCGCGGAGGTCGCCCGGCAGATAGAGAGCGTGAGAGAGTTTTTGGAGGCGCGTCAGTCCTCGTAGTGACCTTACTCCATTGCCTTAAGCTCATCCAAGGTCTTTACTACCACCTTTCCCTCGTTAAGCTCGCTCATTGACTTGTCGAGCATAGCAAGATACTCGGCATTGCGCTTCGCCTTCTCCAGCTCGTTGTATTCCCTCTCGCTCAGCACAACAAGATTCTCGTTGTGCGGACGCACGATCAGCACCCTTTCCCCGGAGCTTACGAGCTTGCTCACGCGCCTGAAATCGTTTCGGAGGTCAACCGTTTTGAGAGCTATCACCTTATGTCACCCTTTCTGCACCGAATTATGTACACATTTTAGCACAGAAAACCTACCCTGTCAACCGCTGAGAAAATTTTTGGAGGAGAGAACATGAAATACTTTAAGAAACTCGTCGGCGAGCACATCTACCTCTCGCCGGTAAACCCCGATGACGCGGAGATATATACCAAGTGGTTGAACGACCCGGAGGTCACGGACTGGATCAGTCAGACCGCGCGCATTTTTTCACTGTCCGCAGAACGAAAGGTACTTGAGAAGATGGCGGACGAAGGCGGATATATATTCGCGATAGTGCGGCTGTCGGACGACGCGCTGCTTGGGAACTGCGGCATACACGACATTATTCACACAAACCGCCGCGCGACTGTCGGCATCTTTATCGGCGAAGCGGAAAACCGCAGCCGAGGCTACGGATCGGAGGCGCTGAGATTGCTGCTCGGCTACGGCTTCAACACGCTGAATCTGCACAACATTATGCTGACTGTCCAGTCCGACAACGCGCGCGCGATACGCTGCTATGAGAAAATCGGGTTCCGCGAATACGGGCACCGCCGCGAGAGCGTATTCAAAAACGGCGGGTACGTGGATTCGATGTATATGGACATTTTAGAAAACGAGTACAGGGAGATGATTCCGGGATGAACATACGGCCGATGACCTTCGGCGACTACGACGCCGTGTACGCGCTGTGGCTCGCCGCGCCGGGGGTGGGGCTCAATTCGACCGACGACTCGCGCGAGGGTATCGAGGCGTATCTGCGCCGCAACCCGAACACGTGCTTTGTCGCGGTCAGCGGCGGCGCGCTCGCGGGCGTCATACTCTGCGGGCACGACGGCCGGCGCGGGTACATCCACCACACAGCCGTCGCGCTCTCCGAACGCGGGCGCGGCATCGGTCGCGCTCTCGTCGAAAAGGCACTTGACGCACTGCGCGATGAGGGGATAAGCAAAGCGGCGCTCGTGTGCTTCAAGGGCAACGATACCGGCAACGCGTTCTGGGAAGCCCTCGGCTTCGGCCGGCGCGACGACCTTGCCTACCGCAACCGAGAGATAACCGCGCTGGAATATATCAAAACGTAGGAGGAAAATTTACAATGCCTGAATTCAACGAAATCCGGCAAGCCGCCGCGCAATTGGCTGAGGAATATCCGATAAAAAGCCTGTCCTGCTTCGGCTCGTATGCCGACGGCACACAGACCGAGGACAGCGATATCGACTTTTTAGTCGAGTTCATCACACCCGCCATATCGCTTATCAAGCTGTCGGGGCTCAGGCTGAGGCTGGAAGAACAGCTTGGCGTAAAAGTAGACTTGATACACGCGCCCATCCCCGACGATTCGTATATCAAGGTCAACAACGAGGTTTTGATATATGAACGCCCGTGACAGGACTGTGCTGATAAACATCTGCGACGAAGCTAAAATCATGGCGGAATTGACAGCAGGATTTGGTCTCGACTCGTTTCTGCGCGACGAGCGAACAAAGCGCGCCGTGGCTATGTCGCTCATCAACATCGGCGAGCTGATAAAGCTGCTCTCATTTGAGCTTCGCTCCGAGCACAAGCACATACCGTGGAAAGCAATAGCGGGTCTGCGCGACGTCACGGCGCACGGATATAAAACGCTGCGGATGGATGACATTTGGCTCACGGCCAATGACGAAATCCCACGCTTGAAAAAGGCAATAGAGGGAATTCTGTCCGCAAATACGTAAGTAAAAGGAGTACGATCACAATGAACATCACAATCAAAAGACTGACCCCGGACCTCGCCCCGGCGTATCTCAATTTCTTTGACAACCGCGCCTTCTCGGATGGAAACCCTATGGGTCCGTGCTATTGCAACGCCGCCATAATGACCTCGGATGAGCTTGATAAAATGGTGAGCGAGTTTGGCGACGATTGCAAAGGAACGCTCCGCAAGTATGCTGCCCGGCAGCTTGCCGGTGGCAAGATTTTCGGTTATTTGGCTTTCGACGGCGATATTCCCGTCGGTTGGTGCAACGCCGGGGATATGGAGCGGTATCTCGTCAGCCGACATCAGGCTATTCCGGACTTTGCCCGCGAAAATGCCTGTGAAAAAACGTTTTCGGTCATATGTTTTGCCATTGCGCCGGAATACCGCAAAAAAGGCATTGCGACCGCGCTTTTGGAGTGTGTGATTTCTGATGCCGGATCGCAAGGTTTTATGGCGGTTGAAGGGTATGTAAATAAGAAGTATGCCGGCGAGTATTGGGATCATACCGGACCTATGCGGTTGTATGAAAAATTCGGATTTGCGGAAACGACAAAGCAGGATGACAAAGTTGTGATGCGTAAGGTGTTGAAAGGAAGCGGCGAGTGAATACAAAGGCGGATCGGCAAGCTGTGAAACCAAAAGTCTACATAGACGGCGCGGAGGGAACTACGGGGCTGCAAATACACTCCCGCCTCGCGGGACGCGGCGATATAGAGCTATTGGCGATAGCCGAAGCTCGCCGCAAGGACGCGTCCGAGCGGAAAAAGCTCATAAACTCCGCCGATATAGTGTTCCTCTGCCTGCCGGACGACGCGGCGCGCGAAGCCGTCGCGCTCGTTGAGAACGAAAACACGCGCGTCATCGACGCGTCCACCGCGCACCGCGTAGCCCCCGGCTGGGACTACGGCTTCCCGGAGCTCTCCGGAGCCCATCGCGCCGCAATTGCGAAATCAAAGCGCGTAACAAACCCCGGTTGCCACGCGACGGGCTTTCTCGCGATAGTGTATCCGCTCGTCGCGCTCGGCATTCTGCCCCGCGATTACCCGCTGACGTGCTTCTCGCTCACAGGCTACTCCGGCGGAGGCAAAAAGATGATAGCGGAATACGAGACGGCCAAAACCCCCGATATGTCCGCCCCCGGCATATACGCGCTGACCCAAAACCACAAGCACCTCCCCGAGATGACGCACATAGCGGGCTTACCCGCCCCGCCCATATTCTGCCCCGTAGTGGACGACTACTACGCCGGCATCGCCGTGACGGTCCCCCTGCACGCGCGGCTGCTGCGTTCGGCGCAAAGCGCGAGCGAGCTCCACGCCGCGCTCGCGGAGTATTACGCGGGCGCGCGGTTCATAAGCGTGGCGGGCGAACACAGTTCGCCCCTACACTCTAATTACGGCGTCGGAACAAACAATCTTGAAATCACCGTATCCGGCGCGGAGGATCGCGTAACGGTAACGTCGCGCTTCGACAATCTGGGCAAAGGCGCCTCGGGCGCGGCGGTGCAGAATATGAATATTATGCTGGGTTTGGATGAGGGGGCGGGGTTATAATGAAACGCTCACAGATTGTGACCGTTTGAAAATTACCGCACGGAACTTGTGTAGGGGGCGGCGTCCTCGACGCCCCGTGTTCCAACCCCCGGCGTCGCCTGCGGCTCCGCCACCCCCCTCTGAGAGGGGGGCTTTACGGAGGGGATGGACGGGGTTTAACGGTGGTCTCAACGGAAAGCCGGATTTCAGCAGAAAGATGGGGTTATTATTGAAATCAAAGAACGACAACAAACACCTCGCACCCCCAAAAGCCCCCCTCTCAGAGGGGGGTGGCGGAGCTGAAAGCGACGCCGGGGGTTGGAACGCCGCAGATTGCAACGCTAAGGGTTGGAACCACACTCACCGCGAATACAACTCGACACTCAATCCTGCGGCAAGAAACTTGCGAAAAAACGCGACAAAGCAGGAACAACACCTATGGTATGATTTTCTCAAGGATTTCACTCCGAGATTCACAAGGCAACGCATTATCGGTAATTTCATCGTTGATTTTTTCTGTGCAAAAGCACTGCTTGTGGTTGAACTGGACGGCGCGCATCATTACACCGATGAGGGAATGAAATACGACAGGGCGCGAACGGCGTATATGAATACATACGGTATTGTGGTTTTGAGATTTGAAAATATCGAAATTGACAAGAAATTTGCGTATGTCTGCGGCAAAATCGAGTCCACAGTGCGAGGAAGGCAAATTATTATCGCTTCCGGCAGTACTGATTTTCACAAATAACATTTAACATTCAGAAAGGCTGATCCATTATGAACACCATCAAATACATCGAAGGCGGCGTCACGGCGCCGCTTGGATTCACGGCGGCGGGGCTGCACGTCGGCGTGAAGACGCGCAACCCGGAGAAATTGGACGTCGCGCTTATCGCGGCGGACGTTTTGTGCAACACGGCGGCGGCGTACACTAAAAACGTCGTCAAGGCCGCGCCGATAATCGTCACGCGCGAGCATCTGCAAAACGGGCAAGCGCGGGCGATAATCGCCAATTCCGGCAACGCAAACGCGTGCGCGCCCGGAGGGGAGGAGAACGCGCGGCGGATGTGCGCGGCGGCGGCGGGCGCGCTCGGTATCGTCGAGACCGACGTGCTCGTCGCGTCCACGGGCGTCATGGGGCAGACGCTGCCGGTAGCGAAGATCGAGGCCGCCGCCCCGGAGCTCGCGGCTCGGCTGTCGCGCGGCGGCTCGGACGACGCGGCGCGCGCTATTATGACGACTGACACCGTGAAAAAGGAAGTCGCGCTTGAATGCGAGATCGGCGGCAAGACAGTCCGCATCGGCGGGATCGCCAAGGGTTCCGGTATGATACACCCGAATATGGGCACGCTGCTCGCGTTCATCACGACGGATTGTTCAATTTCGCGCGAAATGCTGAACGCCGCGCTGCTCTCCGCCGTGCGCGAGAGCTTCAACCGCATTTCCGTTGACGGCGACACCTCGACGAACGACACGGCGATAGTTATGGCATCCGGTCACGCCGGCAACGCGGAGATAACAGGCTTCGGCGAGGATTATGACGTTTTCGCCGACGCGCTACGCGCTCTGTGCGTCCGCTTCGCGCGCGAGATGGCGTCCGACGGCGAGGGCGCGAAGCACCTGATAACGTGTACCGTGTCGAACACCGAGAACGAGGGCAAGGCGGAGACCTTGGCGAAGTCGGTGATCTCGTCCACGCTGTTCAAAGCCGCAATATTCGGCGCTGACGCGAACTGGGGGCGCGCGCTGTGCGCGATGGGCTATTCCGGCGAAGCCTTCGACCCCGACCGCGTAGACGTGTCGTTCCGCTCAGCGGCGGGGACTATCGAGGTGTGCCGCGACGGTCTCGGCCTGGCCTTCGACGAGACACTCGCGAAAGCGGTACTCACGGAGCACGATATAGAGGTGCTCATCGACCTGCACGAGGAAACCACGCCGGGGGAATGCGGTCTGTGTACGTGCTGGGGCTGCGACATTACGTATGATTACATCAAGATAAACGGGGATTATAGGACATGATCATGACAAACGCCGATTTTCTGCGGATCGCGCAGGCGCAGATCGCCATTGATATGAGCTGCGCCGCGTCGGACTTCTCGGCGGGCGAAAACATCGTTGTCGTCTCGCGGGCGGACGAGCGGGCGAGCGCGTATTTGGATTTGCCGCTTTTCTGCGCGCTCATATCATACGGCGGAAACATCGTCGCGTCCGTTGACGGGCGCATAGAGGATTTCGCGCGGCGGCACATAGCTTCAATGACGACGTCGGACATCTTCGGACCGCGCGGCTGCCGGGCCTTGGACTCGGAGCTCCGGCAATACGGCTACACGGTCGAGTGGATGGCGGAGTATTGGCTGCCCGATACGGAGCGTCTACGCCCGCTGCCGTGCGCGTATGAAACGCGCGTCTTGGAGCGCGGCGAGTTTGAGGATTTATATCAACTGCCGTGGAGCAACGCGCTGTCAAAAAAGCGGCCTCACCTCGATACGCTGGCCGTCGCCGCGTATGACGGCGGAGAGCTCATCGGGCTCGCGGGGTGCAGCGCCGACAGCGCGGAGCTGCGGCAGATAGGGATCGACGTTCTGCCCGAGTACCGCCGCCGCGGCGTGGCGTCCGCGCTGACCTCGCGGATAGCTGTCGAGATCATAGAGCGCGGGAACGTGCCCTATTACGGCTGCGCGTGGTCGAACATCGGCTCCGCGGCGAACGCCGTGAAAAGCGGGTTCCGCCCGGCGTGGGTACATCTTTCCGCAGTCAAGGCTGAATAGGAGGTGTTCATATATGTCCGATAATTTTGACCGCGCGCAGATACTTGTCGAGGCGCTGCCGTATATTCAGAAGTTTTACGGCAAGATAGTCGTCGTCAAGTACGGCGGCAACGCTATGATCTCGCCGGAGCTGTTTGACGCCGTGATGGAGGATATCATACTCCTGCGGCTCGTCGGCAT
>JAISAA010000281.1 GCA_031266955.1 Oscillospiraceae bacterium
CGCCGCGCCTGCGACCAGATAATGATCTCGTGCGCCTACGCGAAGCTTAACGTCCGGCTCATCGGCTCGGACCCCGGCGTCACGGCGGCGCACAACGGCGGCACGCATATGCCGTTTGAAGATATGGGCGTACTGCGCTCGATCCCCGGGATAACGCTGATGGACATCACAGACCCCGTTATGCTCGCCGACGTCGTCGCGCAGCTCGCGGGGGACGAGCATTACGGCGTGTACTATCTGCGCTTCCCGCGCAAAAACGCCGCGGCTATCTACGCCGAGGGCTCGTCATTTGAGCTCGGAAAGGGCGTTACGCTGCGCCGCGGCTCGGACGTCACGGTCATCGCCTCCGGTATACTTGTAGAACAGGCGCTGCTCGCCGCCGATATGCTCGCGGCGGACGGCGTTTCGGCGGGCGTCGTCGATATGTTCACGTGGAAGCCCATAGATTCGCAGCTCATTTCCCGCTGCGCGCGTGAGACGGGCGCCATAGTCACGGCTGAAAATCACAATATAACGGGCGGGCTGTTCGCCGCCGTTTCGGAGGCCGCGGCGCGCTTTTCGCCCGTTCCCATTGAGCCCGTCGGCGTCGAGGACGCCTTCGGTCAGGTCGGCGGCGAGGAATATCTGCGGGGCGCGTATTCGCTCACGGCGGAAAAAATCGTCTCGGCAGCGCGCGCCGCGATCGCGAGAAAGGCGTGAGATATTTTGAAAAACACTAAAATCGGCAAGCCGGATACTATAGTGGCCGTCGCGACGTCGCGGGGCGTTTCCGCTATCGGTGTCATCAGGATAAGCGGCCCGGACGCCGTCGCCGTCGCCGACAGTATTTTCCGCGCGAGGAACGGCAGACCGCTCGCCGAAATGGCGCCCGGAAAGCTTATCCTCGGCCGCGCGCTCGCGTCCGACGGCGGCGTGATCGACGAATGTCTCGCCGTCGTTTCACGCGCGCCGAAAAGCTACACGGGCGAAAATACGGCGGAGCTGCAATGCCACGGCTCCCCCTCGGCGCTCGCCGAAATTCTCGCCGCCGCGCTGAAAACCGGCGCGCGGACGGCGCAGCCCGGCGAATTCACAAAACGCGCGTTTTTGAACGGGCGCATCGACCTTACGCAGGCCGAGGCCGTGATCGATATAATAGAGGCCGAGACCGCGCAGGCGGCAAAGCACGCCGCGGCGCAGCTCGGCGGCTCGATAGGCCGCATCGCCGACGCCGGCTATGGCAAGCTGCTCGACATCGCGGCGCATTTTCACGCCGCCGTCGATTATCCCGAGGAGGATATCGACGAGCTCCGCACGGGAGAGTGCGCGGCGGCGCTTAAAACCCTTGAAGCCTCGCTCCGGGAGCTTTGCGCGACGTATGCGCGCGGAAGGCTTTTGAAGGACGGCGCGCGCGCGGCGATAATCGGCAGGCCGAACGCCGGGAAATCGTCCCTGCTCAACGCGCTTTTGGGCTATGACCGCGCGATTGTAACGCCCGCTCCGGGCACGACGCGCGACACCGTCGAGGAAAAAGCCGTCCTTGCCGGCGCGCTGACCCGGCTTATAGACACAGCCGGTCTGCGCGGCGCGGAAAGTGAGGCCGAGGCCGAGGGTATCTCCCGCTCCCGCGCGGCGGCTGAAAGCTCCGAGCTCGTGATCGCCGTGTTCGACGGCTCCTCTCCCCTCTCGGACTTAGACGCCGAGACGCTTTCAGAGGCAAAGAACGCCGCGCGCGCCGTCGCCGCCGTGAATAAATCCGACCTGCCGCGGCTTCTCGACGTTTCGCGTCTCGGCGGCTTTTTGAGCGTCGTCACCGTCTCGGCAAAAACGGGCGACGGCGTATCCGCGCTCGCGGACGCGATAGCCGCGGCCCTGCCCGCGCCCGACCATGAAACTCCCGCCGGAGAGCTTTTGACAAACGCCCGTCAAGCCGAGGCCGCGGAACGCGCGGCGGAGTGCGTCGGTCTGGCTTCGCTCGCGCTCGCGCGGGGCGTGACGCCGGACGCGGCGCTCGTCGATATTGAGGGAGCTCTCTCCGCCCTCGGCGAGCTCGTGGGCCGAAACGTGCGCGAGGACACAGCCGAGCGCATATTTGCAAGATTCTGCGTCGGCAAGTAGGGGCGACCGCCCTCGGTCGCCCGTTCCGGTGCGGCGTAACGTAATTTCTCCTGTTTGCGCTGTTTTCGCCTGCGCGGCGGGCGCCCCCTTTCTTTACGTAAAGAAAGGGGGAAAAGAACCGCCAAAGGGGTCTCCCCTTTGGAAACCCCAATACGATTGGCTTACGGGGGTTGTTTGCATCAGATAGGCGCGCCGCGGTCATGTGCGGGCTGTATCGGGGACCGTTGTGCGGTAGCGCTCTGTTGTCAACACGCGAATCGGCGCGTTTTGCTGCCGCCCTGCTGTGCGGGAGGGGCGTAGGGATGCGGGACGCGGTGGTGCTTTGCAATCGACGCGGCGCTTCGCGCGCGCCGCGTACTCGTATCCTCGTCCACACTCACGGTGTAGGCGTCTCGATTCGCCTGCGGCGGGCTGCCCGCCGAAAAGGCCGCATCCCTCGTCCCCCCTTTGAGGGGGTTTCCAAAGGGGGATCTCCCACTTTGGCGGTTCTTTCCCTGAGAGAGTGATTGCACGTGCTACGGCACAGGGAACGGCGCGGAACGCGCCGACGTCGCCGCTTTGCGGCGTTACCCGTGCGCGCACGCACGTTTAATCATACACAACGGGCATGCCCGTTTGCCGGCGCCGCGCCGCGCCGCGCAGGCGCATAAAGCACAAGAAATAATGCTCGCAGCGTACGCGGACGTGTGATTTAACGTCGTGCACACCGAAAGGCGCGGCACGGCGCCTTCCAAAGCTGATACTTGACAAAGCAGCCCGATAAGGGGTAGAATACGGCGAATTATCAAACCAAATAAATTAGGAGGACTTGAAAAATGATCACATTCAAAATCGAAACGCCGGAGGGTGCAAGCCCGATGGCAATGCCGCGCGGTGTTTTTGCGGGCGCGCGGAGCTTCACAGACGTCAGATACTCGGACGCTCACGAGAAAAACCTGTTAGACGTCTATCTGCCGGAAACGGGCGGCGGGCCGTTCCCGGTAATGATTTTTATGCACGGCGGGGCCTACGTCGGCGGGGACAAGAACGATATGCAGATAGGCGTCGTCGCCGACGCGCTGAACCGCGGCTACGCGCTCGTCAGCGTAGAGCAGCGGCTGCTGCCGGACGGCCTGTTCCCGTATCCCCTGTTCGATTTCAAGGCGGCGATACGCTTTCTGCGGGCGAACGCGGGCGCGTATATGCTCGATGAAAGCAAATTCGTGACGTCCGGCGCCTCCGCGGGCGCGTATCACGCCGTTATGGCGGCGGCGACGCAGGATATCCCGGCGTTCGAGGATTTGTCGATGGGCTCCGCGGAGGCTTCAAGCCGCGTCGCGGCGACAATAGGCTTCTACGGCGTGTATGACCTTATTATGCAATCGAAGTTCACGAACGACGCCCCGCCGATGATGCCCGGCGCGCCCGTCTTTGACTTCGCGGCGATGTTTTTGGGCGTTGACCCGCGCGAGAAACCGGAGCTCGCCTACTTCGCCGACCCGACAAATTTTGTGACCGGCAAAATGCCGCCGACGCTGCTTCAGGCCGGAACGGCGGACGAGGTCGTTCCGACGCCGGCGTCTATCGCGCTCGCCGAACGCATAAGGGCGGTCTGCGGCGACGGACGCGTACAGCTCGACCTGCTCGAGGGCGCGGCGCACGGCGACCCCAGGTTCAACGGCAAGGAAAATCAGGACAAAATCTTCGGATGGCTTGAGGGCGTATTGTAAGCTCCGCTGTTAAGGATCGGCCTATGGATACAAATTACGTTTCGATACCGGGCTACATAGCCTCAGAGCTGCTTCGGCTCGGGGACGGCGACGCTGCTTTGCTGTACCTGTTTTTAACGGCGAACGGCGGCGGCGGCGTGCCCGACGACGCGGCGCGGAGCTTCGGCTGGAGCGCCGCGCGGCTGCGCGCGGCCTCGGATACGCTTCTGACGCTTATAACGGCGGGAGCGCGCGACGGCGGCGGAAACGCCGACGACGCCTCCGCCAAGCTCCCCGACGCCGAGGCTCCGCCCGCAAAGCCGAGCGCAAAGCGAAGCGCGCTCCGCCGCGACTTCCCCGAGCTGCGCGGCGAGACCGAGCGGAAGCCGTTTCAAGACCTCCTTCAAGAGGTTCAGAATATGTTCGGGCGCGAGCTGTCCGCCGACGAGCTGATACGCCTGCTCGGCATCTACAACAACTTAAAGCTGCCGCCGGAGGTCATTTTGCAGTTGATACGCTACTGTATGACGGACGCGCGGCGGCGCGGCGAGAGCGGCTCTCCCCCGGCGATGCGCTATATCGAAAAAGTCGCTTACACGTGGGAGCGCGAGGGCATCTTCTCTCTTGAGGCCGCGGAGCGGTATATAAAAGAGCGCGAGGCGCAGTACACCGAAGCCGGTCTTATCAAAAAAGCGCTTCAAATAAACGGCAGAGAGCTGACGCTCACCGAAAGCAAATACGTCAAAAGCTGGCTCGCGCTCGGCTTCGGGGCGGATGAGGTCTTGATAGCCTACGACCGCACGGTCACAAAAACAGGGCAGCTTGCCTGGAGCTATATGGACAAGATCATAAACAACTGGCACGGCAAGGGCTTGCACACGGCGGCGGAAATAACCGAGCGCGACACGAGAGCGGATAAGCCTCCGGCGCGGTCAAAATCAGCCGGCAAAGCCCCCGCGCGCGCGGCGCCCGACGGGGATGAATTTGAGCGGATGAAAAGGCTTTTATCCGGTATAAGCGGCAAAAATGCCGATAAAGAGGTGTAGCCGCGATGGCTCTTGACGGAAAGCTGCTCGCGCAGGCGAGGCAAGCGCTCTCCGAGCGGCGCGGAGCGCGCGAAGCCCGGCGGAGGGGGCGGGAGCGCGAGGTGTTCGCCCGTTCCCCGCGCGCCGCTCGGCTCAGCGCTGAGCTCGTTTCGGCGATGCGCGGACTGTTCGCGCTCGCGCTCGACTATGGCGCTCCGGAGAGCTCTGTCGGAGCTTTGGATGCAAAGGGCAAGGCTCTGCGCGCGGAGCTCGGGCGGGAATGCCTCGCGCTCGGACTGCCGGAGAATTATCTCGACGACGCTCCGCTCTGCGAAAAATGCGGCGACACCGGCTTTATCGGGGCGAAAATCTGCTCCTGCTTAGAGGAGTTGTATAAAACGGAGCAGAGAAAGGCGCTGTCGAGCTTATTCAAGCTCGGCGGGGAATCCTTCGAGACGTTCCGGATCGAGCTCTACGACGAAACGGACGACGCCGGCTACCGCGTGCGCGAGCATATGCAGATGGTTTTCGAGTTCTGCCGGCGGTACGCGCGCGAGTTCGGGCAAGGCTCTTTCAATCTGCTTATGTCCGGCGCGCCGGGGCTCGGCAAGACGTTTCTGTCCGCCGCTATCGCCCGCGTCGTCGCCGACGGCGGCTGCTCGGTGGTCTACGACACGTTCACGTCGATATTCTCCCGGCTGGAGGAAGAAAAATTCTCACGCGATGATGAGGACTCCGCCGAGGCTCGCGGGGAAACCAAGCGTTACCGCGAATGCGAGCTGCTGATCGCCGACGACCTCGGCGCGGAGCTGACGACCGCTTTCACGACGTCGGCGCTCTATGAGCTCGTCAATACCCGACTGATTACGGGGAGGAAAACCATAATAAGCACGAATCTCGACCCCGAAGAGCTTTCACGCAGGTACTCCCCGCAAATTGCGTCCCGGCTTGAGGGCGAGTACAAGATATTGCGCTTTTACGGGCGTGACATCAGGCTCAAAAAACGCGACGCCCCATAAAAAGCGCCGCCGCGAAGGTATTATTTTGTCGCAAAAACAGCTTTTATGTCATTTTGATATCATCCGCGTATACGGCTCGTTTCGCGCTGTTATCTCGAATATTCATCGCCGCGTGGATAGGATGAAACTGTCGGCCGATTATTTCCCCGGGGAATAATCGCTCCGTTTTCTGTAGTTCTACACACTATCCACAGGTATATCCACAGCCCGCGCGCGATAAAAGCTGTCCCGGATATCCATTATCGCCCCCGGACAATGTAACGCCGCGGCTGCTCGGCGCGTATAAAATCCGACCCGATGAATACAATTGGTATATGCGATACGCGTCCGAAACGGCGCGCGCGGCAGACGCGGACGTGCGGGAATCGGGCGGGCTCAGAGGCCAAAAGAGGCCAAGAAGAGACTAAGAAAGGAATGCAGACTTGACGGAGCGAAGCGAAAAAAATTATTTGAAGGGCGCGGCGATACTCGCGGCGTCCGTCGTGATAGCGAAGCTTGTCGGCGCGCTTTTCAAGATACCGCTGTACAACCTGCTCGGCACGGACGGCACGGCGCACTTCAACAAGACGTATCAAATTTACACGCTGCTGCTGGCGATCTCGTATTCCGGAATACCGGCGGCGCTGTCGAGACTTATTTCCGCCGCGGGCGAGACGGGCAGAGAGCGCCAGATCGCGCGCTATCACAGCGTAGCCCTGCCGGCTTTCGCGGCTGTCGGCGCGGCGGTAAGCGCGCTGATGTTCATTTTCGCGCCGCAGCTCGCGGAATTTATGAAAGACCCGCAGGCACAGGCGGGCATACGTACGCTCTCCCCCGCCGTGTTTTTGTGCTGCGTAGTCTCCGTGTACGAGGGGTACGCGCAGGGGCACGGAGATATGCTGCCCACCGCCATCAAGCAATTCCTTGAGGTGACCTGCAAGCTGATTTTCGGAATGGCCGTCGCCGTCGCTCTGATAAATCGCGGGGCGGATTCGGGCACCACCGCCGCTGGAGCCATCACGGGGAGCGTGATAGGGCTCGTGATATCGCTGCCGGTGCTCATCGCGTACAAGCGCCGGCGGGAACGCCGGATATCGCCGAGGATCGGGGGCGGGATCGCGGAGAGGGGCGATAAACCGGCTCTCAGCGTAAAATCGACGCTCGCGGCGATATTCAGGGTGAGCGTGCCCATCACGCTCGGGGCGTCGTTTATGAGCGTCCTGACGCTGCTCGATTCACGCGTCGTGAGCCTCAGGTTAGAGGCTTCGGGGCTCACCCACGCGGAGGCGATAAGCAAATTCGGGATATATTCGCAGTGCCAGACTATTTTCAGCTTTCCGCCGTCTCTTATTTCGGCGATCACGGTGAGCGTGCTGCCGGCTATTTCGGCCGCGGCGGCCGGGAAACGGAGCGCGGAGGCCCGCGGCATTACGGAATCCGCGATGAAGCTCGTCTGTCTCGCCGCCATGCCCGCCGCCGTCGGTATAACCGTGCTGTCCGGACCGATTTTCAGAGCGCTTTACGGCGTGTCCGCGGCGGCTGAGGACGGGGCGAGAATACTCGCGATACTCGGCGCGGCGTCCTTCTTCGCGTGCGCGCAGCTGCTGACTACCGTGATCCTCCAGGCGAACGGGCGGGAACGCGTCCCGATGGCAACGTTCATAATAGGCGGCGCGGCTCAGCTCGCGCTCGATTACGTCCTTGTCGGCGACCGCCGTATCGGGATAATCGGGTCTCCCGTGGGGACTCTCGTCTGCTACGCGCTGATAACGGTGATAAATCTCATCGTCATAAAGCTCAAAACGCCGGACCCGGCGCGCGTGACGCGCTCGGCTGTAAAGCCGCTTATGATCTCCGCCGTTATGGGCGCCACGGCTTATTCCGTGTACGGGCTGTCGCGCAAGCTTCTCGGGACGACGTTCGGCTCCGGACGTACGGCGGAGGTCTTCGCGCTCGCTCCCGCGATACTCGTAGCCGTCGTGATCTACGCCGTGCTCGCCGTCGTTGCCGGGGCGATAACCCGCGAGGATTTGAAATACGTGCCGAAGGGCGTCAGGATAGCGGACCTGCTGAGGCTTCCGCCCGATAAAAATCGGTAAAAACAGGCGTTTTTTACGCATTTATATTATCAGTTTTTATTATCTTTAGAAAATTTGAAATTTACTCTTGCGCAATAGGAAGAACTGTGATAAATTCTGAGCGTTCGAAACGGAGCGCCCGGAACCGCTTCAGAATTCGCTTCTTTAGGGAAGGGCCGTTGACCGCCTGCTCTTAAAGATAAATCAAGGCAAAAATTTTCAAAGCAAAAATTTTCAAGGCAAAAATTTTAAGGAGGACACACAAATGAACAAAACGGAACTCATCGTAAAAATCGCGGAGACCTCAGGACTATCTAAGAAGGACAGCGAAAAAGCGCTTGACGCCGCGCTCACCGAAATCACCAACGCTCTCTCCGCCGGTGAAAAGATCCAACTCGTCGGCTTCGGAATCTTCGACGTGAAGAACCGCGCCGCGCGCATTGGGCGCAACCCCAAGACGAAGGAAGCCATCAATATTCCGCCGACGAAGATCCCGCAGTTCAAACCCGGCAAAGCGCTGCGCGAAATCATCGCGAAATAAGAGCTGTATTCACGACAGGAATCGCGGCGGCGAACAGATTTTTTGCCGGGCAAGGTAAGTTTTCGCAGTACGGCGAAGGCTCCGCCGCCGCTGTGCGCTTTCCGGGCCGCGAATACAGATTCCGAGAGTTTTTAACGGAACGGAAAGGACGCTTAAGCGTCCTTTCCTGCTAAAAGGAGACGGCTGCGTAAATGCGATTGGACAAATATCTTAAGGTATCGCGCCTGATAAAGCGCCGAACTGTCGCCGCCGAGGCCGCCGGCGGCGGGCGCGTCAAGCTGAACGGACGCGAGGCGAAGCCCGGCGCCGCCGTAAAGCCCGGCGACATTATCGAGGTCCGCTTCGGCGAGCGCAGGATAAGCGTCGAGGTGCTTTCCGTCGATGAAAAGACCCGTCCGGACTCCGGCGCGGCCATGTATAGAGAAATATCGCACAGGGAAATACCGGGATGATGAAACGTTTTATCGCGTCGCAGCAGTTCAAATGGGGCTTAACGGCGCTCGGCGTCATCGTGTCGGGGATACTCATATACCTCGGCGTGTCGCACTGGCGCTCGGCTATGGCCGTCCTGCGCGCGATCGCGCGGGCTCTCGCCCCGGTGATCTACGGGCTTGTGCTGGCGTATCTCCTGAACAAGCCGATGAATTTCTTCGAGCGGCGCGTGTTCCGCCGGCTGGGCGGAAAAAATAAGGAGCGCGCCTCGCGCCGCCGCCGCGCCGTGTCCGTGCTCACCACAATGCTCATCACGCTCGTTCTGCTCGGCGGGGCGCTCGCTATGCTGCTGCCGCAGGTGTATACGAGCGTCGAGAGCTTGATCAGCCGTATGCCGCAGTATTTCCGCACGGCTCTCGACTGGATAGAGGGCGTGCTGGCGCACAATCAGGAGCTTGAGGAAGTAGTCGTCGGCCTCATCGGCAGCATTGAGGACAATCTGACCGATTGGCTCAAAACAACGCTGCTCGAACAGGTCAACGTCATAGTGTCCGGCCTCACGACGGGCGTTATCGGCGTGATCCGCGAGCTTGCCAATCTGCTCATCGGCTTCGTGATCGCGGTTTACGCGCTGTATCACAAGGAGATATTTTCGGCGCAGGTGAAAAAGCTGCTTTACGCCGTGTTCCCTCGCCGCTGGGCGACGGGTACTGTGGACGCCCTGCGCTTCGTGGACTTCACGTGCGGGAGCTTCATAACGAGCAAGCTTATCGACTCGCTCATCGTCGGCGTCGTCTGCTGGATAGCGCTGACGGCGGCGAGGATACCGTATGCCGTGCTCATCTCCGTGCTCGTCGGGTTTACGAATATCATACCGTTCTTCGGGCCGTTCATAGGCGGCGTCCCGCCCGCGATACTTCTGCTGCTCGAAAACCCGGCGAAGTGCTTCATATTCGTCATCATAATCGTCGTGCTCCAGCAGCTCGACGGGAACGTGCTTTATCCGAGGATTCAGGGCACGTCGCTCGGGCTGTCGGGCTTTTGGGTGATGTTCGCCATACTGCTGTTCGGCGGGCTGTTCGGCTTCTGGGGGCTTTTGCTCGGGGTCCCAATCTTCGCGGTCATCTACAACGGGATAAAACGCTTCGCGGGCGCGCGGCTTGCTTCGCGCGGGCTCCCCTCCGATACGGACTCGTATATGGCGGATATCAAAGAAAAAGCCGCCGAAAGCGGCGGCGCGGAAAATGCCTGAACGCCCGGACAAACAGAAAAACGACGCCCTCCTGCGCCTGACGACAGAAACCGCGCGTTATATCGTCGCGGGGCTTGTCACTACGGCTGTGAATTTTGCCGTTTTCGGTCTGCTGCGCCCGTCCGGGATAAGCGCCGAGGTGTCTCAGGCGGCGGCGATCACGGTGTCCGTCGTATTCGCTTACGCCGCGAATAAGCTGTATGTATTCCGAAGTCGCGCGGGTTCGGTCGCCGCCCTTGCGCTTGAATTTTTGAAATTTATCGGCGGGCGGGCGGCGGCGATGCTCGTGGAGTATTACGGGTTTATTCTGCTGTATCCGCGTTTCGGCGAGGGTCTTGAGCTCGTCGCTAAGGCGATACCGCAAGCCGTCGCGCTCGCGATGAATTACGCCGTGAGCAAGCTTCTCGTATTCACGCGCCGCCGGGACGAAACGAAAACGCCTGAACAGACGGGCAGTACGGAGCAGCCCAACTATAAGAAACTCATTATTGCATTGCTCGTCTTGTCGGCTTTGACCGCTGTGATTTGGAATAACGCGGCGGTTCTGAAAGCTTTAGACCTCTTTTTGACGGGCAAATTATCCTATCTGATAATTTGGGCGATGCTGGCCCTGCCGTTATTGCCGCTGATCCCGCTTGTGTACTGCGCTGTCAAGCTTCTGCAAAACAGGGACCCTTTAAGAGAGCCTCCATATAAAATGAAGCGGTATCAAAGAAATTGGCTGATCGTGATACTCATATTGAACAGTCTTTTCTATCTCATGCTCGTGCCATGTTATTTAAGCAAAGGCCGTTTTATTTACCCCGACGCGGGGCGAGTGCTTGACGCGGGCTACTATAATATCTTTGTAAAGGCCGGCCTTGAGCGCGAGGCCTCTGAGTATATCACAGAGTATTTGAAACATACCTACGGCGAAGACTATTCGTATACGATCGAGGAAATGAACAGTCCATACACTCCGGATAACCGCGGC